>PBMU01000045.1 GCA_002722775.1 Rhodospirillaceae bacterium | reverse complement strand
TTTCGAGGGCCCGCCTGTAAGGGCTACTTATCAACCGGCTGATTGACATTGATTGAACCAACTGCGCGGATATCAAAGCTTGCTCTGCGCCAAACGCAGTGATCGACGGATCCTCGATTCCCGGATCGATCCGGTTCTTGCCGAAGGCCGCGTTGAACTCGGACTGTCCATGGCGAACAAGTATCATGGCTCCGTCCCGCCTTTTTGTTCCCCACTAACCCCGCGATCGTAGGTTAAGCTCTCGGGCGGCAGTTTTCCGTCATTTTCAGTGACATCCTCGTATTCTCCGTCGATAGTGCCAGAGTATTGGTGAGGCTCTCGCAAATCTTTACCCCAAAGCGAAGGACTGATGTGGCTACGCATAAACATCCCGTGAATCAATTTTGCAAGAACGATAACCCGAACCGCGGGAATAAATAATGCCAGCCCGATAAGGTCTGTGATAAAGCCCGGTACCAATAAGCACATAGCGGCGAAAAGCAAGCCAACACCACCGACGAGCTCCTCTAGCGGCATGCGGCCATGTTCTAGATTAGTTTTAGCTGCCACAAGGGCGCTTATTCCCTGGACCCGGAACAAAATGACCCCGGTGATTCCTGTGGCGATAGTTGCGGCAACTGTTGACCAACCCCCAATCCTCCCGCCGACCTCGATAAATGCAAGGATTTCAGCAACTGAAAGGCCAATGAAAAAAACGAGGAAAAGGACAGCGCTCATGGTTGCTCTTTGGTCAGTGACAACGTACTTAGTGTGGTATACCGTTTTTGTTTAGTGAACGGAGCGATCATATACTGAAGTAATTCAGGGTTGCTGGGCGGTCTCGCATCATGTCTGGTATCTCTGAATGGGCCTCACTGGAGACAGGTAAAGAAAGGGCGGACGGCGGTCTAGTCTAACCTCCGACCGAAGACGCGAGATGGGAGACGGTTTCGCATTCTTTGATATCATTATCTTTGCCATGCTTGCCGGGTATCTGGTGTTTCAGTTGCGACGGGTACTCGGGCGTCGTACCGGCCACGAGCAACAACGTCGGTCGAATCCATTTATTCGTCAGCCGGAGGATAATGCGGATAACGACAACGTGATTGCTCTTACGGATAAGGAAAGTCCAGTCGAGGCAGAATCCAATCGTGATGATGATTCGGAAATGGATGGCATGACCAGGCTTAAGTCCCTGGATCCAGATTTCGATGATCGTGAGTTCCTGAGCGGCGCAAAAGCAGCATACGAATGGACCGTGGGCGCGTTCGCTCGGGGCGAACGTGACCAACTTCGGGACTTGTTGGCCCCCGCACTATACGAGAACTTTGACGCCGCGATTGAGGATCGGGAAAGGGCGGGAGAAACACTCGAGACGACTATTTCCTCAATGAAGTCTACGTCTATTGAAGCCGTCGAAATCGACGGTACAATTGTTACCGTAACCGTCGAGTTCTTGACTGATCAGGTCAAAGTGTTGCGGAGCTCCGCGGGCGATATAGTTGAGGGTGATCCGGATCGGATCGAGAACCTGACAGATGTTTGGCTATTTGCCCGGGATGTGCGATCCGGTGACCCGAACTGGCAATTAATAGCCATCAGGGACCCCGAAGAAATCACTTGATCAGCAGCGGCGGTCGGTCGGTTTATGAAAACCTATCATTGGACCGCAGCTGTGGTGTTTTCGTTGGTCGCAGCTTCTTGCGCAAAACCGGATGATCTGACACGACCTGCCCGCCTCAAGGGGTCTCCGGCATTCGAGGCGGTTCGTTTCACCGATTTGCCGGGCTGGCGGCTCGATAGCGTAGCAGCGGCATTGCCGGCTTTTGCCCGGTCATGTGCGGTCATCGCCAAGCGTTCACCGAATGTTCCGATGGCCATAAATCAGTACGCTGGTATCGTGCAGGACTGGGCCGACGCTTGCAAGGCGATACCGCAATCAGAACTAAATGCGGAACAAGCAAGGGGATATTTTGAGACCTGGTTCACACCTTATCGCGTCATGGGTAACGATCCGGAAATGGGGCTATTCACCGGTTACTTTGAAGCCGACCTCTTGGGATCCCGACATAAGGATAAGAAATTCACGATCCCGATCTATCGTCGCCCACGCGATCTGGTGCTGGTCAATCTTGGTGATTGGCGCAATGACCTTGCGGGCAGGCGCATTTCTGGACGGGTTATAAACGGTAGGTTAAAGCCCTACTATTCGCGGTCTGACATAAGGGCGGGCCGCCTGGAGGGGATCGTGGAGCCATTGGTTTGGTTAGACGACCCAGTGGACGCATTCTTTCTGCATATCCAAGGATCCGGGCGCGTACGTTTATCCGATGGCGCGGCAATGCGGATAGGGTACGACGGTCATAACGGACACGCGTATTACCCAATAGGCCGCCACTTAATCGAGACAGGCGCCATTCCACGTGAAGGAATGTCGATGCAAAAGATTCGCGCTTGGTTGGAGAAAAACCCTACACAAAAAGACACGGTGATGAACCTAAACGGGGCATATATTTTTTTTCGTGAGGTTCGGGGTGATGGACCCTTGGGTGCTCAAGGCGTAGTTCTTTCGCCCGGCCGCTCTTTGGCCGTGGATCCAAGAGCCATTCCGCTTGGCCTGCCCGTCTGGATCGACGTTAACTATCCTGATGAAGCTGGTAAGCGTCTTCGCCGTTTAATGGTAGCGCAGGACACGGGAGGCGCAATCAAGGGCCCAGTCCGGGCCGATATTTTTTGGGGAAACGGATCGATGGCCGAACGCCTTGCGGGCCCGATGAAAGCCGGCGGTTCCTACTTTGTTTTCATACCCAAAGGCCGGGTGAGTTCCCGATCACGATGACCCGCGGGGCTTGCAAGCTACACGGCTGCGTTTTAAGCATTCCCGTTAGATTCCAGGGGTAATAACTCGACGGAGGCTGCTCATGAAACAAATTGGGCCCGAACCCGGCACGGTACCGCCCATTCGGGTCGGTTTGTTTGTCACCTGTCTGGTTGACTTCTTTCGACCGAGCGTAGGTTTCGCGACGATAAAGCTTCTCGAGCAAGCGGGCTGCAAAGTCGAAGTGCCCGAAATCCAGACCTGTTGTGGGCAACCAGCCTATAACTCGGGCGACCCCGCTACTGCCCGAGCTGTGGTGCTCGCATGGCTCGATGCCTTTCAGGACTTTGATCATGTGGTCGTACCCTCGGGATCTTGCGGGGGGATGCTATCGCATCACGTGCCTGAGTTGTTTGCCGACGATCCAGTGAATGGACCCAGAGCGAAGCGGCTTTCGGAACGCACGCACGAACTGACAGAATTCTTAGTCGATGTGCTACGGGCTGACCTGGTTCCGGTTCACAGGGGTGGAGCCGTCACGTACCATGACTCCTGCGCCGGGCTTCGCGAACTTGGAGTGAAGCAACAACCGCGCGGTCTTTTAGCTAAGGTTCGCGGACTGGAGCTTCATGAAATGGCTGAACCGGAGGTCTGCTGCGGTTTCGGCGGAACGTTTTGTGTGAAATATTCTGATATTTCTAACGCCATGGTGACTAATAAAATTCGGGACGCTGAAGCTAGCGGCGGCGACACCGTGCTCGCTGGAGATCTCGGCTGCTTGTTGAACATGGCGGGGAAGGCCAGCCGGGAGGGTAGTCCATTAGCCTTCCGACATGTAGCGGAGGCGCTGGCAGGAGTTGACGATATCCCGCCAATAGCGGGGACTGGTGTCAGACAGTGAACCACACTTCTGATAGATTTATAGATAATTCTCGAGCTGCACTAGCCAATCCCGTTCTTCAGGCAGCGCTAGCCAACCTGAAGCGCGGCTTTCCTATTAATCGTGCCGAAGTGGTTGCTGATCTTCCGGAGTTCGAAGAGCTTCGGAATGTTGCACGGGATATCAAGGACCACACGCTGGACCATCTTGACGTCTATCTCGAAATCTACGAGCGCAACGTAAGAGCCAGCGGCGGCAAGGTGCATTGGGCCCGGAATGCGAAGGAGGCCCGAGATACCATCATGAGAATTTGTCGTGACGCCGGCGCCAGGACGGTGACCAAGGGTAAGTCTATGGTGGTTGAGGAAATCGGATTGAATGAGGCCTTAGATGCAAGCGAAATTCGCCGGGTCGAAACCGACCTGGGTGAGTACATAATTCAGCTACGCGACGAGCCGCCCAGCCATATCATCGTTCCAGCAGTTCATGTGACCAAGGAGGAGATTGGCGACGCCTTTCGTGAAGCCCACGAGGGTCTAGATCCCACCCGGGCGTTATCAGAGCCAGCCGACATCACTGCCGAGGCGCGCACCCGATTACGTGAAGCCTATTTCTCTGCTGAGGTCGGCATCACCGGCGCAAATTTTCTCGTGGCCGAATCCGGCTCCAGCATAATTGTTACCAACGAAGGTAACGGGGATCTAACCCAGACGCTGGCGAGAACTCACGTGGTGGTTGCGAGCTTGGAAAAAATCGTGCCGACGATGGAAGACGCCTTTGCCATTTTGCGGCTTTTAGCGCGGTCATCAACCGGCCAAGAGTTTTCTGTTTACACTTCGGTCTCAAACGGCCCCAAGCGATCTGACGACCTGGATGGCCCCAAAGCTTATCACGTTGTTTTGGTTGATAACGGCCGATCGTCGATGCTCGGTACAAACCAACAGGACATGTTGCGATGCATCCAGTGTGCGGCTTGCATAAACCACTGTCCAGTCTACAGCGCGGTTGGCGGACACGCTTACGGGTGGATATATCCCGGTCCTATGGGCGCTGTTCTGACCCCATCACTCACGAACATTGCGGCGAGCGCTCATCTTCCCAACGCCTCGACATTTTGCGGCCAATGCGAACAGGTTTGTCCCATGAAAATTCCCCTGATCAAGATGATGAGGCACCATCGAAACTCGGCTCATCAGCAGGGTCATGGAGGGAAAGTAAGCAAATTTGCATTGTTTTTTTGGTCCTACTTTGCTGGCCGACCGGCGTTGTATCGCACCCTGACCGGGATTGGCGTTGGCGTATTGGCGGCCCTCGCCATCGGTCGCGGAAGACTAAAATCGCTGCCTCTGGTGGGGGGTTGGACGGCGAACAGGGATTTGCCAGCCCCTGAGGGTGGCACCTTCTTGACCCGATATCGCAGGGGGGAGCGTTGATGAGCGAAACACGCGACGTGATCCTGTCTACCATTCGTCAATCCTTGCGTCGTGGGCCGATATATGGAGAAGCCCGTGCAGCGCTTGAGGAACGAATCCGCTCCCATCCACGCCACCTAATTCCGTCACGGGCGGGCCAGCCGCCAGCAGCTCTCATTGATTTATTCATAGCGAAGGCGCGTGCTGCAAGCACGAGTGTCGTTGAGGTCAGCGACAGGGGTGAGATCCCGCAAGCTGTGATGGATTATCTAGCGAACGAGAACCTACCCGCACGGTTGGTTCAGGCACCGGGATTGCATGACCTTGACTGGGCCGCCGCGCCGACCGTAGAGGTCCGAATGGGAGCGGCGGAGAAGGCCGATGAGGCGAGCCTTTCAAAAGGTTTGGCGGGCGTGGCCGAAACCGGCACCTTGCTTCTTGTCTCTGGTCCGGAAAACCCGACAACCTTGAATTTTGTCCCGCCCACACACCTCGTCGTTCTGTTTCGCAACGATGTGGTTCCGGCCTATGAGGATGCATGGGACCTGCTGCGTGTGAACGGGACTAACCCGAGGTCAGCAAATTTCATCACTGGACCGTCACGTACAGGCGATATCGAGCAGAAAATACAGATTGGTGTACATGGCCCACTCCGTCTCCATCTAATTCTAGTGGGGCGGTGACAAATGGCGCGCCGCCCCAGACCGATACAGCCGACGGAGCAAGACTTGGAGCTTTTTCAACGGGTTTTGACCGATGTAAAGCCACTTTTCCCTCAGATTAACCCAAGCGGTGATGAAATCACCCGGGATGATGAACCGGGTTCGAATGTAACCGAGCGTAAAACCAGGCAAACCAGACCACTCCGCGCACTCGAGCAATCAAAAATACGGGGGATACCTGTTTCTCTCGCGGATCACGATTCTGGCCATGTGCCAGGCTTGGACCGCCGCACCGCGCGTCGACTACAACGCGGGAAGATAGAGATCAGCGGCCGAATTGACTTGCATGGGATGACCAAGGAAGAGGCGCGCGCTGCGCTTGCAGAGTTCTTGATCGACGGACAACGCAGGGGGGATCGGTGTCTACTGGTAATTACCGGCAAGGGGCGCCGGAGCGCCGAGGGCGCGCTCTTGAGTGGATCGGGTGTTCTGCGCCGCATGGTGCCGCGATGGCTTTCGGAACCGCCGTTAGATATTATTGTTTTGGCTTACACACCGGCCCAACCAGCCGACGGGGGGGCGGGGGCACTTTATGTCTTACTCAAACGGCGGAGAGGGCCATGACGCCTTTCGGTGTCAGGCTGCGTGAATTGCGTGAGGAGAAGCGGGTCACTATGGCCCAGATGGCGAAGACCCTTCAGGTATCGTCGGCCTACCTCTCGGCGTTGGAGCACGGGAAAAAAGGTCGCCCGACGATAGGACTGCTTCATCAGATTTGTGCTTATTTCGGTCTTATTTGGGGCGATGCTGAAGCACTACGCCGTCTCGCGGAGCTTTCTCATCCCAGGGCTGTTATTGACACTCAGGGCTTGAGCCCGAAGGCTACCGAATTAGCTAACCGCTTAGCAGAGAGAATCGGGGATCTGGACGATTCCCGCCTCGATGCATTGCTAGCCGAACTGCGTGATCCGGCAGACCATGATGGACCGCGTTTCTGAATTTCGGGGCAGAATCAGAGAATGAATTTCGAAAGATCTGTATCCTTAGCAAGATCACCCACGTGACGGCGTACGTAGTCGGCGTCTATCACCACCATATCCCCGGGGCGGTCGGAGGCGCTGAAGCTGATCTCGTCCAGAAGCTTTTCCAGCACCGTATGAAGACGTCTCGCGCCGATGTTCTCGACGTTGCGGTTCACCTCGACGGCGAGATCGGCTAAGGCATCTACTGCTTCGTCTTTGAAGTCGAGAGTGACGGTCTCGGTCTCCAATAGAGCCGTGTACTGTTTGATTAGGCTATTTTCGGGCTCGGTTAGAATGCGCTGAAAGTCGTCGCGGTTCAGTGGCTGGAGCTCGACGCGATTTGGCAGACGACCCTGCAATTCTGGCAGTAGATCAGCCGGTTTTGACAGATGGAACGCACCCGAGGCGATGAATAACACGAAGTCGGTCCGGACCGAACCGTGTTTGGTTGCGACTGTGGTACCCTCAATTAGCGGTAGGAGATCGCGTTGCACTCCTTCGCGCGAGACATCCGCGCCGTGGCGCTCGGAGCGGGCACAGATCTTGTCAATCTCGTCAAGAAAGACGATACCGTTTTGCTCAACCGCATCGATTGCTTGGCGCACCACACGATCTTCGTCGAGCAGCTTGTCAGCCTCTTCAGCTAGCAGCACCTCGTAAGATTCAGCAACTGTCATAGTCCGCTGTCGGCTTCGTCCGCCAAAAGCCTTTCCCAACATGTCATTAAGATTGATCATGCCCATCTGTGCGCCAGGTACGCCCGGGATCTCAAAAGTCGGCATGCTCCCGCCAGATTCTGAAACCTCAATCTCGATTTCTTTCTCGTCCAGACTTCCCTCACGCAACATCTTACGGAATTTTTGGCGCGTTTCCTCCCGCGCACCATCGCCCGCTAACGCCTCGATCACTCTTGTTTCCGCAAGCAGCTCCGCTTTGGCCATGACCTCCTTTCGGATTCGATCGCGAACCATGGTCAAGGCCACTTCAACCAAGTCGCGGATTATCTGTTCCACGTCCCGGCCGACGTAACCAACTTCAGTAAATTTAGTCGCCTCGACTTTAATGAATGGCGCCTCGGCTAAACGCGCAAGACGGCGCGCTATCTCGGTTTTGCCTACGCCTGTTGGTCCGATCATCAGAATGTTTTTCGGCTGTACTTCCTCGCGCATTGCTTCGGCCAGCTGCTGCCGGCGCCAGCGGTTGCGCAACGCAATGGCAACCGCACGCTTAGCGCTGGTCTGGCCGACGATGAAGCGATCTAGTTCGGAAACGATTTCGCGGGGACTAAAGGTGGTCATGGTTCTTCCAGGTCTGGCCGCCTAGAGCGACTCTATCGTGATGTTCTCGTTGGTATAAATACAAATTCCAGCGGCAATCTCCATGGCGCGTCGAGCGATTCCCTCGGCGTCCATGTCGCGCCGATCAATAAGCGCTCTAGCGGCCGAAAGCGCGAAAGTGCCGCCGGACCCAATTCCGATAAGGCCGTCCTCCGGTTCCAGCACGTCGCCTGTTCCCGAAAGAATCAACGAAACTTTTTGATCCGCAACCGCCATCATCGCTTCCAGCCGCCGAAGATACCGGTCTGTGCGCCAGTCCTTTGCGAGCTCGACACAAGCGCGGGTTAATTGCCCCGGGTGTTGCTCAAGCTTGGCCTCAAGTCTTTCGAACAATGTGAAAGCGTCCGCTGTAGCGCCAGCGAAACCTGCAATCACGGACCCACCAGAAAGCCGCCGCACTTTTCGTGCCTGACTTTTAATCACAGTATTTCCTAGAGTGACCTGGCCGTCGCCAGCGATCACCACGGTTTCACCCTTTCTGATGGAAAGTATTGTCGTGCCATGCCAAGTCGCTTCGTCGTCGCTCATTGGACCGTTCATCCTCTCCATCGGGTCCCAGGGTCGTTTGGGCTTCGTCAAGATATGGGAAGCCAAAACGTTTAAGGAACCCCGTTGGGTGGACTGGCCAGCCGGTTTGGTTCCTGATAAATAGCGCGCCACAACGACGGAAGATCGAAAATGAGCGATCCACGCACCGCCACAGTCAAACGCGTCACCAAAGAGACGCGTATTTGCGCTGCCGTCAACCTCGATGGCACAGGGCTCTATGACGTGACGACCGGAATAGGTTTTCTCGACCACATGCTGGAACAACTATCACGGCATTCCTTATTTGACCTCTCAATCCAGGCCGAGGGCGATTTGCATATCGACTTTCATCACACGACCGAAGACACAGGCTACGTTGTCGGTGAGGCCGTGCGGCGCGCGCTTGGTGCTCGGACGGGAATTACCCGTTACGGCTTAGCGCGCGTGCCCATGGACGAGGCGTTGAGCGAGGTTGCTCTCGACATCTCAGGGCGCCAATATCTAGTCTGGCGCGTAGACATGCCCCAGGCGAAGCTTGGCGCGATGGACACGGAACTCTTTAAGGAATGGTTCCAAGCCTTCGCCCAGTCGGCTGGGATTACGCTGCATGTGACAAACCTCTATGGCGACAACACCCATCACATTATAGAATCGTGTTATAAGGGGTTGGCCCGCGCTTTGAGACAGGCCGTTACTATCGATCAGCGCGCCGCTGATACCATACCGTCGACAAAGGGATCGCTCGGCGGAACTGACGTCGAGGCATAAACTGGCAATGACCGTGGCGATCATTGACTATGGATCAGGTAATCTGCGCTCGGTGGCCAAGGCGTTTCGAAAGGCGGCGGCCGGGTCTGACCGCGGGCAGGCAGTCACGGTAACGGCTGAGCCCAACGAATTACGAACAGCGGCGCATATTGTCCTGCCAGGGGTTGGAGCCTTCGCTGAATGCATGGAGGGACTGCAGTCAATGGACGGCATGCGCGAATCGCTGGACGAGCAGGTCGCCAAGGCGGGCAAGCCATTTCTTGGTATCTGTGTCGGGATGCAACTGATGGCCGAGAGCGGTCACGAACACACAGTCACTCCGGGACTCGGATGGTTGAGTGGCAGGGTCGTGCCGCTTGCGCCCATATTCGACGATCGGCCGCTCAAGGTTCCGCATATGGGCTGGAACCAGCTTGTCCCGACATCCGACGCGCATCCAATTCTGGATGGCATCGAGCCCGGGTCCCATGTTTATTTCGTGCATAGCTATCAGATGCGGCTGGAGCGCCCCGATGCGCTGTTGGCGACGACGGATTACGGCGGCTCTGTGACCGCCGTCGTCGGGCGAGATAATCTCATCGGTACGCAGTTTCATCCGGAAAAGAGCCAGGCTAACGGCCTTCGCCTGATCCGCAACTTCCTCGACTGGCGGCCTTGAGGAGCCGGCGATGGCTAAAAATGGAGAATCCTTCGCGCGGCCGGAGATTACGGTTGGGCGGATAGATGAACTCTCCAACGCAGATCTAAATGATCTCTGCGACGCGGCAGAAGCCGCGATCCGATATGGTGGGGGTTTCGGCTGGGTCTCTCCGCCTGAGCGTGATGTATTGGAGGCTTATTGGCGCGGCGTGATCCTTATACCGGAACGTGATCTTATTGTTGGCCGTCTTGACGGTGTGATCGCGGGGTCGTGCCAGATTCTAAGACCCACCCGTAATAACGAAGCACAGAGTTTCGCTTGCAATCTAACGACTAACTTCGTCGCGCCCTGGGCTCGTGGCCACGGCTTGTCCGCGCAACTCATGGAAGTAGCGGAGAGCCATGTTCGCGGGATCGGTTTCAGGGTACTTAATTTAGATGTTCGAGAAACGCAGATCGCGGCAATTAGGCTCTATGAGAGTCGAGGGTACACACGATTTGGATCGCACCCACGATACGCTCGTGTAGGTGATCGAGATGTTGCTGGACATTTTTATTTTAAGAACATGGACTAACGAGATTAGAATAAGGACAAAGAATTAAGGTGATCCTATTCCCGGCGATTGATCTCAAAAATGGCGATTGCGTGCGCTTGCTGAAAGGTGAAATGGCATCCGCGACGATCTACAATAATGATCCGGGGGCTCAGGCACGCGCTTTCGCGAACGCAGGCTGCGATTGGTTACACGTGGTCGATCTCGATGGCGCTCTCGAGGGCCGCTCGGTCAACGGGTCTGCGGTCGACGCAATACTTGGTGCTGGTGTGCCTGTCCAACTTGGGGGGGGCATCCGGAATATGGACCGGGTTGAAGCCTGGTTCGCCAAGGGGGTAAGCCGGATCATTCTCGGGACCGCCGCGTTGCAAAATCCCGGCTTGGTGAAACAGGCGTGCGAAATATATCCGGGGAAGATCGCGGTTAGCATAGATGCCCGCGATGGCTATGTGGCGACCGAGGGATGGACTAACATATCGTCGATAGAGGCTATCGAGCTGTGCAGACGGTTCGAGGATACCGGGGTGGTGGCGATTATCTTTACCGACATCGAGCGAGACGGCGCACTTAGCGGCGTTAATGTGGAAGCCACTGCAAGACTCGCAGAAGCGGTTGAGGTTCCCGTAATTGCATCCGGTGGTGTCGGTTCCCTCGCTGACTTGCATGCGCTTAAGGCCAAGGCGCGGTCTGGTGTTGCTGGGGTGATTTGTGGGCGTGCTTTGTATGACGGGCGTCTTGATCTTGTGGAAGGTCTGAAGGTCTTGCGGGACGCACCGTTGGAGGTGGCGGCGGGTTGCTGACTATTCGGATAATCCCCTGTCTTGACGTAAAGGACGGTAGAGTTGTCAAGGGCGTGAATTTTGTCGACTTAGTGGACGCCGGAGACCCCGTTGAGCAGGCACGGGTCTACGACGCTGAGGGCGCGGACGAACTCTGCTTCCTTGACATTACAGCCAGCAGCGATAATCGCGACAATTTGTTCGATGTTGTCGCCGCTACTGCGGAACATTGTTTTATGCCGCTCACCGTTGGAGGCGGTATTCGCAGAGTTGAGGACGTTCGTAAGCTATTGCTCGCTGGCGCGGACAAAGTCTCGATAAACACGGCGGCTGTGAGCCGACCCGAATTTGTCCGCGAGGTGGCCACCAGGTTCGGCTCCCAATGCACCGTAGTCGCTATCGACGCCAAACGGGCGAAAGATGGAAATTTCAAAGTGTTTACCCACGGGGGGCGGCAGGAAACAGAGTTCAACGCGGTCGAGTGGGCGCGTCGAATGGTTGACCATGGTGCCGGTGAAATCCTATTAACCTCGATGGACCGTGACGGTACAAAAGCGGGCTTCGACCTTCCGCTTACCCGGGCGATATCGGACGCGGTCTCGGTACCAGTGATCGCATCCGGCGGCGTGGGCACACTTGATCACTTCGTCGAGGGGGTCCGAGAAGGAGGCGCGTCAGCGGTTCTCGCCGCCACCGTATTTCATTTTGGTATCTTCAGCATTTCGGACGCCAAGGCCCACATGGCCGAGGCCAAATTACCGGTGAGGCCTTGTCAATGAACCACCCGCTAGACATCCTCCAACAAACAATATCGGGCCGTCAGGGAGCGGATCCCTCCATCTCCTATACCGCCAGTCTTTTTAAGCGCGGCGTGCCAACGATCGCCCGCAAGGTTGGGGAAGAGGCTACCGAGACCGTCGTGGAAGCATTGTCGGGTACGCCTGAGACAGTGGCGGCCGAGAGCGCTGACCTGCTATATCACCTGCTTGTTCTGTGGACGGCTACGGGGGTCGATCCGGGCGACGTCTGGCGCAAACTCGAAAGGCGCGCAGGGGTTTCTGGCTTTGAGGAGCGGTCGCGCCGCGGTGTCAGCAATGATCCCAAGGGGAGATAACGCATGACCTATGACAAGGACAATGTTTTCGCTCAGATCTTGCGTGGCGAAATCCCAAACAAAACAGTGTTCGAGAATGAACACGCGCTAGCCTTTCACGACATTCATCCCCAAGCTCCCGTCCACGTACTTGTGATTCCCAAAAGCGCCTACGCAACCATGGCGGAATTCATTGCCCAAGGCACCCAGGAGGAGCACGCGGCCTTCATCAGTGCTATAGGCGAGGTGGTGCAGATTACCGGCCTGGCGAGGGGGGGCTTTCGCACCATTTCGAACAATGGGCCGGACGGGATCCAGGAAGTGCCGCATTTTCACATGCATGTACTCGGTGGCCGGCCGATGGGGCGTATGCTGTCGCCGTCCAGAGACTAATCAGGTTTCCTTGATTTTAGTTTCAGGCCTTGTCAAGCCCCTAAAGACGCTGAAGCAGGGCAGGAGGGAGAATTTTCCACTTCGTTACAACAAAGGTGGACGCTCAGCTGCCAATTACGTTGGTCCGCAGGCCCCGCCTCATATATTTTTAGAAATAACTAGATAGTCATTGCTCACCCGTTACCAAAAATGAATCCGGAAGAATCTAAATCTCCCAGGCGCCGGGATAAATTGACATTTGCTGAGCTCGCTGGCCCATGAGAGTCTGGGCTGAGACCAACCCGCGGTCCAAGCTAAAGGCGGCTTTCGATCGCATCCCAGATCATGGCCTCAACATTAATCTCGTCGAAACGACCAAGTTCCTGGATGCCAGTGGGCGAGGTTACGTTGATTTCCGTCAGGTAGTTGCCAATTACGTCTATGCCAACGAAAATGAGCCCGC
Organism: Rhodospirillaceae bacterium; assembly: GCA_002722775.1. Taxonomy (GTDB): domain Bacteria; phylum Pseudomonadota; class Alphaproteobacteria; order Thalassobaculales; family Thalassobaculaceae. The sequence continues at coordinate 49,695 of PBMU01000045.1, read as the reverse complement.
GGTCGGCCAAGGCGGGGCCAATGGTCTCGCAGATCTCGTGGTCCCTTCGGGTCATTTTGCATTTTAAGGGAGTGCCGCCGACATGCATGTTCGAGCGCGCTTCTCCCTGGGCGGGCACCCGATTGATCGCCCCCACCGCTTTGCCGTCCACTAGTATCACCCGCTTGTCGCCTTGGCGCACCTCTGGAAGATAGCGCTGGGCGATGATTGGCTCACGATAAAAATCACTGAACATTTCCAGCAATGAGCTCAGGTTCTCGTCACCAGGTCTGATATGGAAAACGCCGACGCCCCCATTGCCAAACAACGGCTTTATGATGATATCATGGTATTCTGCCCGAAAAGCATGGATCTCGCGCTCATCATTGGTAATCAAGGTCGGCGGCATTAGGCCGTCAAAATGGGTTATAAAAAGCTTCTCGGGTGCATTTCTGACGTGGCCCGGATCGTTTACTACCAAAGTGGCAGGATGGATGTGCTCAAGCACATGCGTGGCAGTGATGTAGGACATGTCAAAGGGTGGATCCTGGCGCATGAGCACAACATCAGCGTCGCCGGCGAGGTCGATGGTCGTCTCTTTCCCCATCTCGAAGTGGTCTCCACGAACCCGCCGAACAGACAGGGGTCGCGCCTTAGCTGTAACGAGACGATCCTTTAAGGAAAGGTTTTGCGGCAGGTAATGGAACAGGGTGTGCCCCCGTATTTGTGCTTCCATAGCTAGGGCAAAACTGCTGTCTGCGTCGATGTCAAGCGGTTCCATAGGGTCCATCTGGATGGCGACGTTAATGCCCATCTTGAAGTTCTCCGGGAATGATACGCGCCGAGGCGGCGAATGCGCCGCGATCATGCCCGCCAGGCGGACCTTATTCAACCTCACAGCCAGCAAAACAACGGGTCCTTGCGAATCAATTGAGCCGCAACTCGAGGCTTTGTAAAAGCCGCGCCGTCTCACGACGGTCCGTCGGGCTACCCGCGTCACTACCTAAATAGTCGCGTAATAGTGAGACCGCAGCCCTAAGGTTCCCTAACCGGGCGTTCACCACTCCTGCTTCCTGGACTAGTTGTTTATGGTCGGGTGCAAGCAGCAGCATTCGCGCCAAGACCTTCAGGGCCCCATCAAACTTTTCATTCTGGAGAAGGCGCAGCTTAATGTTGTTTTGGAGCCGCAAAACCACGTGACGGTCCGTTACTGCTTGGGTGGCCCCGGGCGAAAGATCACTTTGGCCCCTGGTTATCTGTTGGACCAAATCGTGGAGCGCTTCTGCTTGGATCAGTCGGCCATTGTTAAATGGATCAAGGACGGCGGCGCGCCCATGAATCCAAACCCGAATTAGGAAATGATTCGGAAAGTTTAGGCCTTCCGCCCGCCAACCCTGGGCGCGAGCTGCATGGATGTAAAGGATCCCCAATGTAACGGGTAGCCCCTTTCGGCGATCGATAACGCGAATCAGGTTCGCGTTTTGCAGATCGTCGTAGGTTGCTGCATCGCCCTTATAGCCGAGGTCACCGGCTATTGCTCGGCCAAGGCTGGCGGCCAAGTTTTCACTCAAAGGTCGGCCTCCAAGCACGTTTACGCGTGCATCAACCGCCTCCGCGATCATTGCTATGGATTTGATATAATGTTCGAGCGGCGCTCGGGGGTGGTCGAGGGCTGCGAATGCGAGGGCCACGGCAGCGATATCGATCGGGCTATCACCGAGCTTAGCAGCGGCCCGGATTTTTTCCTCTGGCAGAAAACCCTCAGCCATTATCGGTTCGCAATCGTTACGTAATTCACCACTCTCGACACATATTGGATATTGCGGGCGTGGTTGATAACCCGGTCAAGCTCGGCCTGATCCCTTGCGATACCAAACAAGTAGACCACCGCATTCACCGCATCGGTACTGAAATTGATGGAGCGGATATTTTTGTCGAGAAGAAGTTGGCTCTGAAGACGTCGGTTGATCAACACATCACGTGCCTTGTCGGTTATGCCGACGTTGTTCTTGATCTGAATCTCGTTGAGAACCTCGCGGACACCTTCGGCCTGCCAGGAGAGGCGAGTTGCAGTAATTCGGTGCTTGGGAGTGGCGACCGATCCCGTTAGCAGAACGCGGCCTTGTTCGACTGCTATGGAAACCGCGCCGAATAGATCAAAGTCCTTCTGGAACAGGTAATGATTTATCTCGGCGTGTATCCGCAAATCTGTCGCTGTGGACCGCAGGCCCTTCTCGGTTTGGTTCGCGTTAGCCACTCCAGCACCGGCGCTGAGCAGGGCACCGGTTGGGCTGCACGCCGCAAGATGCAGAAGCCCAAACAGTATCACCCCAATCATTGTAGCGCTCTGGATTTGCCTACCAAGCCTCAATTTCATTCAAGCCCCCCCTCGAGCCCTCAACATGGGACCCGACTACCACCGGTCCACGTGTTACCAATATGGGTTGGAAACCGCCGGTACACCACCGCGAAGTCGCGGGAAGGAATATCTGCTGATGCATTGGGACAATGGAGGGCTAAAAAACCTCTTTTCTAACTGTTTTTCGTGGCAGCGCCGACTTAAAAATATCAAAAAATGCGAGATCGGTGCTTGCCATAGTCTAGTCATTTTGGCCTAGTTTAGTGGCGCCGTCAGCTTGATCGGTGTTGCCCCAAAACGGTGGGTGGAGATTAAAGTGAGCGCCATAACGTCGCCAGGGACCATTTATGGAGTTAAAGGGACCAAGGTTCTGACCAGTGTTGTCGTAGTCTTTCATTGCGCCGCTTTGATTTTACTTGCGGGGTGTCAGACCACTCCGACTAATTTTGATCACGCCGACGCCGCATCACCCGCACCCGCCAGGATGAAACTGGCTGAAAGCACACCGGAATCTGCGACACCGCCTGCCGGTTCTGCTCCGGTGACCAAACGACCCACACCCCCGCCGGAAAAAATTGACCTGGTGGCAATCACACGTGATCGGGAAACAACCGTGGACCCGCCGGCCGAACGGCGGATAGCGTTGCTTTTGCCGCTGTCTGGGCGCGATGCGCAAACGGGTCGGGCGTTGTTAGATTCGGCTCAACTCGCGCTGTTCGAAGTCGCGGATGATGATCTACAGGTTCTGATCTTCGACACTAAGGGCACGCCCGAAGGAGCAGAGGACGCGGCCCGGTTAGCGGTGGCCGAGGGGGCCCAGCTGATTCTTGGCCCATTGTTCGGGGATTCAGCCGCGGCGGTACGCTCCGTTACGTTCGAGGCGGGCGTGAATGTTGTGAGTTTCTCAAACAACAAGAGCATTGCCGGTGACGGGGTGTATGTCATCGGATTCTTGCCAGACCAACAGATCCGTAGGGTTATTAGCTTCGCCGCGCACAAGGGTTATGGTAGTTTTGGCGCCCTGTTGCCCTCCAACGAATATGGCGAATTGACCATGGCCTCCGCACGGAAAGTGTTGGAGGAAAGCGGGAAACAAATCACAAAGGTAGCCTATTACGATCCTGACGAAACGGATCATTCCGCTCTAGTGCGGAAGTTTTCCAATTACGATTCACGAAAATCAGCCTTGGTGCGCCAGAGAGCTTTGCTCGAAAGCAGGACAGACCAGATATCTAAGAAGGCGTTGCGGCGGTTGGCCAATCGCGACACTTTGGGGGACCCGTCGTTCGAGGCTTTATTGTTTCCGGCCGGGGGCCGGGAATTGATGGCCCTCGCCCCACTGCTCGCATTCTATGATGTCGATCCGGCGCGGGTCCGTCTTTTGGGTGCTATCCAGTGGGATGAAACGCACGGCCTTACTAGCGAGCCGGCCCTTTTTGGTGGCTGGTACGCCGCGCCGCCGCCTGATACACGATATTTATTCGAGGAGAAATTCGAGAAAGTGTATCGTCGACCACCATTGCGCTTGGCGTCGCTCGGTTATGACGCGATGCTCCTCGCCGTGGCGCTCTCCTATGGCGAGGGAGGCCCCAATTATGGGGCCGCCGCTCTGACGGATGCACGGGGATTTTCTGGCGTGGACGGGATCTTTCGGCTGCTCCCTAACGGAGCCAATCAGCGGGGTCTGGCGGTCATTGAGGTAACGGATCGTGAGTTGCGGGTAATCGATCCTGCACCAACCAGTTTTACGGATTTGGGTCTATAGGGCAGGCCGCAATTGCGGTCTAGCGAGTAGCATCGCGAGAACACCATCAAGGCGCTGTAGTCCGGATTCCGTCGCCTGGATGACCGTTCTGTCGACCCTGATATATCCTTGGTCAATCAGTGCTGCGAGATCATTGGCGTTGAACATATCTTCAAGGCTCTCTTCTGCTATGAATTCGAGCCTTGATCTCGACACACCTTCGGTTAGCCGCAGACCCATCATCAAAAACTCAACAACTGATTCCCATCGGGAAAGCGAAGCTTCCTCAATCACCCCTTGCCCGTATTTTTCCACATGATCGAGCCAGATGGATGGCGCACGATGAGCCCGCAAAGAATAGCGGTGCCCGTTCTGTCTAGTTATCCTGCTATGAGCGCCAGGCCCAATACCGAGATAGTCCTGGCTGCGCCAATAGACCAGATTGTGCTGACATTCGGCGCCTGGGCGGGCGTGGTTGGAAATCTCGTACGCAGGCAGCCCGGCGCCGGCTAAGAGTGCTCGCGTCAGTTCAAACATAGCTCCGCCTAGATCCTCGTCGGGCAGTGGAATTTCACCTCGTCCATGGCGAGCATGGAATTGGGTGCCGGGCTCAATGGTTAGCTGATAGACAGATAAATGTTCACTGGTCAGAGCGATTGCTTGGCGAAGTTCCGCTTCCCACGAAACCAATGACTGCCGAGGGCGGGCATAGATCAGGTCGAAAGAGACTCTTTCGAAACAGGACTTGGCGATATCCAACGCGCCGAGCGCCTCGCGAGCCATATGGGTTCGACCTAGGAAAGCAAGATCCTCGTCGTTTAGGGCTTGAATTCCGAGCGATAGCCGATTGACGCCAGCGGCCCGGAAAGACCGTAGACGGAAGGTTTCCGCTGAGGTTGGATTGGCTTCCAGTGTGATTTCTGGCTCTGCGTTATTCGGCCAGATGTTCCGGGCGGCCTCAATAATGACGGCCGTTGTGTCGGGGTCCATCAGTGAGGGCGTGCCGCCCCCAAAGAAAACACTCTTTAGGTGCCTAGACGTAACGCGTGTTGCGAGGCTCTCGAGTTCGTGGAGGAGTGCGCGGCGCCAACGATCGTTATCGACAGCGCCGCTCACATGGCTGTTGAAGTCGCAGTAGGGGCACTTGGATAGGCAGAATGGCCAATGGACATAGAGGCCAAACCCGTCGTCGACGTTGTCCGTCACCCGTTTTTTCCGAACACCGATGCCAGCATCTTGGTGAACGCATCTGCACGGTGGCTCAGTGAATGTTTCAAATCCGGTTCGATTTCTCCGAAAGTCTTGTCGTGGCCTTCAGGCACGAAGATTGGGTCATAGCCAAACCCAGCGTCACCCCTTGGTGGCCAGACCAGTTGACCAGAAACCTCCCCCTCGACAGTCTCGACGTGGCCATCTGGCCAGGCGAATGAGAGCGCACACACGAAACTTGCGCGACGGCTGGGCACGGCTCCGGTCTTTGATTCCAAACAGACGAGCGCGTCCTCTACCTTATGCATCGCCATGGTGAAATCTTTGTTTGGACCGGCCCAGCGAGCCGAATAGATACCAGGATTGCCGGCCAGCGCGTGGACCACGAGGCCCGAATCGTCGGCTAGAGCCGGGATCCCGGATGCACGCGCCCCTGCAAGAGCTTTCAATTCAGCATTACCGATAAAACTATTAGCGGTCTCTTCTGGCTCTGCAAGGCTGAGATCGCTGGCAGAAACCACAGCGATCGAAAGTCCTTCTAAAAGCTTAATTATCTCGAGCACCTTGCCCGCGTTATGGCTTGCCACGAGCAAGCGGCTCCCCGTGAAGGTGCGGGTCATGGCCCCACGCTCCGTCAGTCTATTTCGAGGCAGATTTTTTGGCAGGCGATCAGTTCTTGTATCCCTAGACGCGCCAGAGCAAGCAACGTATCAAAACGTTCGCCGGAAAAAGGTTCGTCCTCTGCAGTCGCTTGAATTTCGACGATGCCGCCGTTGCCGGTGAGAACGAAATTAGCGTCAGCCTCAGCATTACTGTCCTCGGCATAGTCGAGGTCCAAGACGGGTGTTCCTTTGTAAAGTCCACAAGATATGGCTGCTACTTGGTTGATCAGGGGCACCGAGGGAAGAACTCCAAATTTAACTAGCTGATCTAAGGCCTGATGTAGGGCTATGTAGCTCCCGGTGATCGCCGCGGTTCGGGTTCCGCCATCGGCCTGTAAGACATCGCAGTCAATCCGAATCTGACGCTCGCCGAGCGCGGCAGTATCGGTGACCGCCCGCAACGATCGTCCAATCAAACGTTGGATCTCTAGGGTGCGCCCGCCTTGTTTACCCCGCGAGGCCTCCCGATCAGTGCGGGTGTGGGTGGAGCGGGGCAGCATACCGTATTCAGCCGTTACCCAACCCCGGCCGGTTCCCTTGATAAAGGGCGGGACCCGTTCCTCGATGCTTGCTGTACAGAGCACATGAGTGTCACCGAATCTGGTCAGGCATGAACCTTCAGCATATTTGGCGTAATTGGCTTCGAGCTTAATCGTGCGCAATTGATCGGGCGCGCGGCCAGATGGTCGAAGCTCGGTTGTTACCATGCAATTGCTCCGCTGTTTTATGCGATGGGGCGCGACCGTACAGGCTCAGGAGCCTGGCGTCTAGCGGACCACTGGGCTACCTCCCTCTGCCTCATTGACCGCCGGGCCAACGGTTTCTAGATTCGCAGGATGCCTAGTTCCACAGTGCTATCGCTTAATGAGAGATCCCGCGAAGTCTTTCAGCGCATCGTGGAGGCCTTTGTGGAAACCGGAGAGCCGGTTGGTTCGCAAACGCTTTCTCGACGCCTCGACTCAAACCTTTCTCCAGCGACCATTCGAAACGTAATGGCTGATTTGGAAGACGTGGGGCTCCTTTTCGCGCCGCATACCTCCGCGGGCCGATTGCCGACAGATCTTGGGTTGCGGATGTTCGTTGACGGCCTCATGGAGGTTGGTGGTGATCTCTCGAGGGACGAACGGGAGAGTTTGGAGGTGCAGTGCCTAGCTGCGGGTCGCACGTTCTCGGAAGTGCTAGAAGAAGCAGGCTCCGCATTGTCGGGCCTGACAGAGTGTGCCGGCCTGGTTATATCGCCCAAGAGTGACGCTCCTTTGCGCCAAATAGAATTCGTGCCGTTGGCCCGTGATCGGGCATTGGTTGTTATGGTGACCGATGGTGGCATGGTGGAAAACCGAGTTATCGATATTCCTCCGGGCCTGCCAGTCTCGTCCCTGGTAAAGGCAACAAACTATGTCAACCACCGGTTGGCAAACGGGACAATGGATGAAGCACGATCCCAGATTCTGACGGAAATCGAAGCAGAGAAGACCGAGCTAGACGTACTAACTAACAAGCTGGTTGCCGACGGAGTAGCGCTTTGGGCCGGCGGGGTGCAAGGTGGGTCACTAATATTGCGGGGTCAGTCGAAACTGCTGCATGACCTGAACGCGATAGAAGACCTGGAACGCATCCGCACCTTGTTCGAGGCCTTGGAAAGAAAGGAGTCCATGGTTCACTTGCTCGACGCAACGGGCTTGGCGGAGGGCGTGCAAATATTTATCGGCTCGGAAAACAAGCTATTCGAGAATGCTGGATGTTCAATGATCATAGCGCCATATCATGACCAACAACGAAAAGTGGTCGGCGCATTGGGTGTGATCGGGCCAACTAGGATGAATTATGCACGCGTCATCCCGATGGTTGACTATACCTCTAAACTTATTGGTCGAATATTGGATTGAGTATAAGCGATAAGCGTTTTTTGATTGATCGCGTGTTTGCAATCACTGTCGGATTGCTTACATGAGGGCTGACCGGAATTCCAACTGTTTGAACTGAGGTCAGAATGTCCGAACAAGACCAGGATAAAGAAAAACCCGAGGAAGTAGTGTCTGAACCGGAGGTTGAGAAAATCACCGAACCAGTAGGCGAGTCAGATATAGAAACGGCGGCCGACCCATCAGAATCCGTCGAGGAGCGTGAAGCGGCGCTCGAGTCTCAGGTCACGGAACTAAAGGACCAGTTTTTGCGTGCGGTGGCCGAAACCGACAATCTGCGTAAGCGCGCAGACCGGGAGCGTGAGCAGACGCGCAAGTTCGGAATCGCAAATTTCGCGAAGGATATGTTAAGCGCTGCCGACAACTTACGACGAGCACTAGAATCAGCACCAAAGGATCTGGATAACGCTGACGAGGTGGTTCGTAATCTGATCATAGGGGTTGAAATGACGGAGCGGGAATTGCTCGCTGCATTCGAAAAGCATGGGATTCGTAAAATCCAACCCATGGGCGAAAAGTTCGACTACAATTTCCACCAAGCCATGTTTGAGGTTGAAGACCCCGCCGAGGAACCAGGCACTATTGTTCAAGTGCTGCAGCCGGGATACGCAATCGAGGACCGGGTGTTGCGCGCGGCCATGGTTGGGGTCGCTAAAGGTCCGGTCGATGATGGGACGATCGAGAATCTAGACACAACAGCCTGATTGTTCAGGCTAGCTGGCCCGGGTCTAAAGTGAAATCCGGTCATCCGGCGTCAATCTGGACCGGATAAGAAGAGCCTGCTTTGCGATCTCTCGGGTGCGCACCGCGTAGCAATAGACGCAACCGTGCACGCAAGTATCGTAGGCGCCTATGTCTCGAGATTCCGCGCAAAGGCAACCCGTTCTGTGGCTCTTTTCGCGAGCCACGACCGGCTTGCCCTTCACGTCGGACAAGCGCGCTGCGTCGATGCAGCGGGCCGGCTCCAATCCGTCGATGCTGAGCTCGGGTTGGGCGCAAAGCGTCGGGCGCAAACCGGTTTTAGCTGCGATCGCGGCTAAATCGGCCAATAAAGCCCGCTTTTCTCCTGATTCGGGATCCCGCCAAGTAAACCCGTGGTGATTGGCCGCGCGTTCGATATTTCTCCGGGTTTTTTGGTAGATATGCGCAAAGGATAGAATGACTTCGTCGACCTCTCCAGTTAAAATTTTCGCCAGTTGGCTAAAGTTCTCGCGATGAAAACTAGGTGGGGTGATGCTTGTTAGGAGCACCGGGTCGTAGCGCCAAACAAAGGTGCGCGGCCCAAACTGCCGAGCGGCCCCGGCAACCTCGCGGACCGCATGTTGCCAGGTGGGTAAGGCTGGTTCGAGTTCGCGGGGGTACCCGGTGATCGTATAGTGCACGACGAATGCCGCACCGATATCCTTCAGCCGGTTGAGCATTGGCAGGAAAGGAGTAAGTCTCCGTGTCCAGAACACGAAGCCGTCAACGTTCTCGTGCGCAAGTGAAACATGCGTTGTGGCGTTAGAATAGGGATTGCGAACCTCGCAGAAACCCGCGGAAAATCTCTCCGCGAACCACTCGGCGTGGAAGGCGGGTATGTCGGTTCGATAGCTGGCAGAAATGATCATAGGATTGACCCTGCATATTTACCAACATCGCGACTTTGGCCCGAGAGGGCCGATGGGGCAAGATGGCGCTGTCGCGGCCGTCCGCCTTTTCCGAATTCGTCCTCCGGTACAGACGACTGGGAACGTCTTGCGCTTGCAGGTGCGTTGCTGTCCTCCTATATAGCTTTTACAGCGTGAACCTTTAAAATTGGCATCGGGTTTGGTGCTTTCGGGGCTTGCTCCGGTGGCTGAGCGAAAGAGGAATACATGGCTAAGGTAATTGGAATCGACCTGGGTACCACTAATTCGTGCGTTGCCTTCATGGATGGCACGGACGCTCGTGTCATCGAAAACGCCGAGGGCGCGCGTACTACCCCCTCGATGATAGCATTTGCGGACGATGGCGAGCGACTTGTGGGCCAGGCGGCCAAACGCCAGGCGGTGACCAATCCAGAGAACACATTGTTTGCGATCAAACGCCTTATCGGCAGGCGTCATGACGATGACGCAGCCAAGAAGTTCTCGGACCTGATGCCTTACCAAGTCGTGCCTGGTGAAAACGGCGATGCTTGGGTTGAGGCACAGGGCGAAAAGTACAGCCCGAGCCAAATTTCCAGCTTTACGTTGCGGAAACTCAAGGAGGATGCTGAAGCATTTCTTGGTGATGCCGTCGACCAGGCGGTCATTACGGTTCCGGCTTATTTTAACGATGCTCAACGACAAGCGACCAAGGATGCCGGGAAGATCGCGGGTCTCGATGTACTGCGGATTATCAATGAGCCTACAGCTGCCGCACTCGCGTATGGTCTCGATAAGAAGAATACCGGCACCATTGCGGTCTATGATCTTGGCGGGGGCACCTTCGATGTTTCGGTTCTGGAAATTGGGGACGGAGTTTTCGAAGTAAAGTCGACCAATGGCGACACATTCCTCGGCGGGGAGGATTTTGATCATCGGGTGATCGATTACCTAGCCGACGAGTTTAGAAAAGAAAGCGCGATTGATCTTCGCTCCGACAAGCTGGCGCTTCAACGCCTCAAAGAAGCGGCCGAAAAGGCAAAGATTGAGCTTTCCAGCTCAATACAGACCGAGATCAATTTGCCGTTCATTACCGCTGACCAATCCGGACCAAAGCATCTCAACATTAAGCTCACGCGCGCAAAGCTTGAGGCGCTGGCTGAAGATCTGGTTCAGCGCACGGTTGATCCGTGTAAATCGGCCCTCAAAGATGCTGGTCTCAGCGCTGGTGAGATCGATGAGGTAATCCTGGTTGGCGGTATGACCCGCATGCCTAAGATCATGGAGACGGTTAAGAATTTTTTTGGTCGTGAGCCCCATCGTGGCGTTAATCCGGACGAGGTGGTCGCCATTGGTGCGGCAATACAGGCGGGTGTGCTGAAGGGCGACGTGAAAGATGTGTTGTTGCTTGACGTGACGCCTCTGTCGCTCGGAATCGAAACGCTTGGTGGCGTGTTCACGCGGCTGATCGACCGGAACACAACCATTCCGACCAAGAAGAGCCAGGTTTTTTCCACTGCTGAAGATAATCAGACAGCGGTAACTATCCGGGTGTTCCAGGGCGAACGTGAAATGGCCGCCGATAATAAGGTTTTGGGCCAGTTCGACTTGGTTGGTATTCCGCCGGCGCCACGTGGTGTCCCGCAGATTGAAGTCACCTTCGACATAGACGCAAATGGGATCGTAAATGTCTCGGCTAAGGATAAAGCGACGGGCAAGGAACAGCAGATCCGCATTCAGGCTTCTGGTGGTTTGTCCGAGGAAGATATCGAGAAGATGATCCACGAGGCCGAACAGAACGCTGAAGCTGATAAGGGGCGGCGGGAGCTGGTCGAAATCAAAAACCAGGCCGAACAGGCGATCCACACCACCGAAGGAATGCTTTCGGATATAGGCGAAAAAATCGACGAAACGGAGCGGCGCGAAGTTGAAGACCTGATTGCCGAAGTTAAGGTGGTCGTAGAAGGCGATGATGGCGAGGCGATAAAGGCTAAAGTCGACGCTTTGCAGCAGTCATCAATGAAGCTTGGCGAGGCGCTTTATAAGGCCCAGCAGGAAGTGGACGCGGCGCCGAGCTCCGCCGACACCACTACGGAGGGGGCGGGTAGTGGTACAGCGGAAGCCCCAGGGGGAGAATCGGACGTGGTGGACGCAGATTTTGAAGAGGTCGACGAAACGGATCGCAACAAGTCGGCGTAGGCAAACCGGATGCGAGGTTGGGGCGCGCTTAATAATGGCGTGATCGGTCCGAAATATCCGGAGTGGGCTTTTCGGAAGCCATCATCAAGGCGTTGGAAATTGCTTAAACGCGCCGGGGACGAGCACGAGTAATGTCAAAACGAGACTATTACGAAACCCTCGGAGTCGAGCGCGAGGCGGACGACGCGGAATTAAAGTCTGCTTATCGTAAACTTGCGATGAAATATCATCCTGATCGAAATCCGGATGACCCCGGTGCCGAACAACACTTCAAGGAGGTCAACGAAGCTTACGCCATTTTGAAGGATGAGCAGAAGCGGGCGGCTTATGATCGGTTTGGGCACGCTGCTTTTGAAAACGGCGGGGGTGGGCGGTCGGCTTCGGGATTCGAAGGATTCGGAGCTGGTTTCGCCGACATATTTGATGAAATGTTCGGCGACTTTATGGGGGGTAGGCGCGAGGGCGGCAATCGCCGTGGGGCCGATCTGCGTTACAATATGAACATCACGTTAGAGGAAGCCTTCAAGGGGCGTCAGACGGAGATCAAGGTTCCGAGTACGGTGACGTGCGAGCCGTGCTCGGGTAGTGGGGCCAAGGACGGATCCCAACCAATCACGTGCCGAGCGTGCCAAGGCAGCGGACGTGCCCGGGTTCAACAGGGATTTTTTACCATCGAGCGGACTTGTGCCACGTGCAATGGAGCCGGCCGGGTGATTGAGACCCCATGCGGGTCCTGCCATGGCAGGGGGCGGGTCAGTAAAGAGAAAATGCTCTCCGTTACTATTCCCGCAGGTGTCGAGGAGGGAACCCGCATCCGGCTCGCGGGAGAAGGGGAAGCTGGCGTGCGATCGTCACCGCCGGGCGACCTCTATATCTTCCTTTCGATCGAAGAACACCCTCTTTTCAAGCGGGAAGGCGCTGATATTTATTGTCGGGTTCCGTTGAAAATGACAACGGCGGCACTTGGCGGACAAATTGAAGTTCCGACGGTGGAGGGGTCCCGTGCCCTAATTACGGTCAAACCCGGGACGCAAAGTGGAACCCAGTTCAGGCTCCGGGGAAAGGGCATGTCCGTTCTTCGGAGCCCGGCACGCGGGGACCTTTATGTAGAGGCGGCAGTGGAAACACCGGTGAATTTAAATAAGCAACAGAAACAACTTTTGAGTGAATTTGCGGATAATCAAAGTGATTCAACAAGCCCTCAATCCGCTGGCTTTTTTGATCGAGTTAAGGAGCTTTGGGACGATTATCGCGGGTAGTGGATCGGAGTGCCAGGAGTGGTTTTGCGGAGTAGTATCGGTATTAACAGTCATACTGTGGAACGCCAATGGTATGACGCTGGAAAAAAAGCGCCCTGGACGGGCGATGATTAGTCGAAATATCAAAGCGTTATAACGAGTTATTGGTAGCGCTCTTGTTTCAGTGCGGCAAGGATTGCACGACCCTCGCCTTCTAGAAAATCGATTGCCGCGGATTGTATGGAAAGTGCGTAACGGACTGTAAACCGTTGGCCCTCGGTCATTGCTGGAATAGGTAGGCCCCGAAGGTGGCGTCTGATTTGCCGGTGGTCAGACAACCGCTGGTTGATTAATGTTTCCACCGCGTCCAAGTCCATATGGTTGGAAAAGTAGAGCGCCGAAAGAAATTCTGACCGATAACTCTCTGCTCCTGATAGTCGGGACAGTCGGGCCATGAGCTCAGACCGTCCCGTCACAGTGATTTGGAACTTTTTCTTCGCCAAGGCCGACGATCCGGTTGGGGGGGTGGAGATAAACCCAGCGGTTTTTAGTTTTCCGAGTGCGGGATATAAGGCGCCAAAACTGGCGTGTTGAAAATGTCTTAGGTCGTTCCAAATTCGACCATGAATCTCGTAGCCGGTCATAGGGGCTTCGCACAGCAAACATAGACACAGCGTTGAAAGATTCACAACAACCATCCTCAGTATCGAATCGATATAGCGACCCGATTTATTAAGCTAGGAAAGGAGGTTAATCAACTTCGCTTTTCAAGAAGCGTTTGGATTTGTTAGTTTGGGCGATCTGGGGTCTGTGACCGGAGATCGAAGTGCCGACATCCAAACAAGGGGAGGAAAAGGAGCATGCAAAATCTATCGATTGGGGTCGCAGGTGTTTCAGGGCATATGGGAACAATGATTGTTCGAAAAGTCATGGAAACCGAGGGCGTCGCTCTTGGAGCAGGCTCGGTAAGGCCGGGTAGTGCGTATGAAGGCATTGATATTGGTAAAATATGCAAAACTGAAGCACTCAAACTTCCGGCGACGGCCAACGCGTTGGAGTTGTTCGAAACTACGGACGTGGTCATAGACTTCACGCTCCCTGACGCGGTAGATGCGCATGCTAAAGCGGCGAGAGCGTCGAAAACACCTTGGATTGTGGGTACCACGGGCGTCAATGGATCTGGAGAAGCGGCGCTTTGCGATGCCGCGAAATTGGCACCAGTAGTATTTGCCCCAAACATGAGCCTGGGCGTAAATCTTCTCTTCGTTTTGGTAGAGCAGGTCGCGCGCGCTCTTGACGACGACTTCGACATAGAAATTTTCGAAATCCACCATAACCGAAAGATTGACGCGCCTTCCGGGACGGCTTTGGGGCTGGGGCGGGCGGCCGCCCTTGGACGGGGCGTGGAATTCGATTCGGCAAGAATGGCTTCACGCGAAGGACATACGGGGACGCGCGAAAAGGGGAAAATTGGCTTTGCGGCACTTAGGGGCGGAGACATTGTTGGGGATCACTCCGTGATCTTCGCCGGTGCCGGGGAAAGATTGGAAATCGCACACAAGGCCGCTGGCCGCCACATATATGCAGCAGGCGCTGTTCGCGCGGCGCAGTGGACTGTCGGCCGTGACCCGGGTCTCTACGACATGAAGGACGTATTAGGCTTAAAATCACAGTAAACTTGATACTGCCGAAACCCTAATTACGAAGTGGCATTTTGAACACCTCGTATGGCCTCAGACAGAGACCCAGCTAACGCATCTAGCTCGTCGGCTCCCAGAAAGGCGCCAACCTCCAGTGTCCTTCCGTGTGATCTTATCAGGAGCCTTTTCCGTCCCCCGACCAGTGTTTTAAGCTCGACGCGAGCCCAATAGGGCTGAATAATTGTTCGACACATCGGTCTTGACTCATCCAGAACCAAAACCTCAAGGCTATTGCACGTTAGTCGTATCCGTTCGGAGCGCCGACCCGATTTATAGCTGATATGAAAAACGAGGTAGATTAGTGCGACGTCTATCCCAAGGAACCCAATCACGGGCCAGGCCCCTACCAGCATGAACCCAGCCCCTATCGCAATGCTCAGACCAACAAGCGAGCCCATTAGGAGCAAAAACCCAACCGATGACAGGCTCCGGTGCGGCGAAACCACTGTTTCGAACAATATTAGTGGCTTAATGTCTGAAGGGGCTCCCGGCGGTTGGTCACGTATAACCCTCATGAAAGTACAATACTCGTACGGCGCCTCTTCGTAAACGGGCTAGAATTCCGGGGCCCCTTAAAAACACAGGAGTTTAGATAGCCAATGTCAAAACAAATGAAGAAGGAAGATATTGAAACCTTCTTCAAACGATTGGCGGACCACGACCCGGTACCACAGGGTGAACTGCACTATACCAACCCATTTACTCTTTTGGTCGCCGTGGTCCTCTCCGCACAGGCCACCGACGTCGGGGTAAACCGCGCTACGACCCCCCTATTTCTGGCGGTTGACACGCCGGAGAAGATGATCGAGTTGGGTGCCGTGCGTTTGAAAGAGTTCATAAGGACTATCGGCCTCTACAACTCCAAGGCAAAAAACATAATCGGTTTGTCAGAAATCCTGGTGCGAAAGTATAGCAGCAAAGTTCCAAGCAATCGGACGGCCCTGGAAACCTTGCCAGGCGTTGGACGCAAGACAGCAAATGTCGTGCTCAACATTGCTTTTGGAAAACCCACTATCGCTGTTGACACCCATCTTTTCCGGATTGGAAACCGAACCGGATTGGCACCAGGAAACACGCCTCTTAAGGTGGAGTTAGGGTTTGAAAAACGGATCCCTAACCATTGGAAACTCCATGCTCATCAATGGCTAATTCTACATGGACGATACGTCTGCAAGGCGCGTAAGCCGGACTGTCAAAAATGTGTTGTGGAAGACCTTTGTTGTTACAAAGACAAAACAGTCCCTAACTTTTGACCGACCCGTCGCCCCGGCCGAGTAGAAGGGATTCAAAGCACGCTCCACTAGAAACGGGTGCTCCTTCCGTAGAATGAAACTGGTAATAAACGACCCGGAGGCCATCCGCTTCGTTGTAAAAATAAAGATTAAGAACACATGACACCGTTCGGTATTGCCAAACACGTGCGGATGCTTCTCTTCGAACGAACTTAGGTGTGCCTAGAATAGAGGTTACTTTTCCTCCCCCCATTCTGAGAAGTCTTTGGGGGTCCCGCTCCGCACCAGTAAACGGAGAAACCACATGAACTTCGGCCGGGTCGGATGGAAGGTTATCTACCCGCCCATTATCACGCTGGGAGGATGAGTTGGAAGTACCAGCGTGGGCCGACGCGGACTGCGAACCACTATCTGTGTGTAAACCGGTACAACCGCCCAAAACCAACATTCCAGCGATCCATAAACCTCGGAACCGAATGACAAGACCTATTGGGTTGCCAAAATTCTTGCCTCCCACGTTAACCTTCCGTTTTAGGCGCTGGTTTGTTGGGTGTTTTAACCACTGACACGTCGCCTTCTATTTCCCCACCCTCCTCGATCTCGATCTGCCCATATCGCACCGTGCCTTTAATGCGTCCGGTACTCCGAACACTAAGTTGATCACGAACTGTAAGTGTGCCTTCAAAGGAGCCAGCGATCGTGGCTGCGTTAATTGTCACCATCCCCCGAAACACCCCAGTGTCGGTTATTTCCAACACCTCACTGTTTTCCAATGTCGCCTCGACAGTCCCCTCAACGATCAGCGTCTGGCACGCATTGATGGCACCACTGAGAGAAATTTCCCGTCCAACGACGAGTTGTTTTCCCTCAGCGTTAGCCGCGCCCCGCTGGTTGAGTTGGGAACGTCGATTTGGCGCACCGGGGAGTTCGATTGTGCGGCGCGGGATTTCCGGCACAAACCCGGCCGTAGGGGACTTGCTGGAAGCCATTGGTGCTCCTTTGTTGGGTATATTAATGCGCCTAACGGAACTCGACCTTATACGTTATTTTCGCCGTCCTGTCTTAGCCGTATTGGGCGGCTCTCATAAACTAAGGACTGGCTTTAATTCCTCTTCGGTTCCCCACCAAAACAACAGTAATCGAATAAAACTTTGGACGAGTTTGCCGAATTTCAAGAAATTTCAATATATTCCATAATATTTATAATACCACGTATTGCTCTAAGCGCGCAACATGTGGAAAACATGTACCATAAAGGCCGTCGCTATTACCGGCGCCGCCAAGTTTAATATAGGAACTGTGGTTAGGATTGTTATCATGACCCCGGCGGCCATCACCGTCCAACGATGTGCCCGTCGCAGTGCTCTTGCATCTACAGCCCCGATATGACGGACCGCTACCATCTCAAAGAACTCTCGCCCTAATAGATACCCATTCAAACAATAAAAAACGGCGATCCCAAGCGGTGGGAATAAAATGGAGGGAAGATAGACCGGGAAAACTAGAAGGATATTAAGGAAGACGGTGATGCCAAACAGCAACAACGAGGACCTGAGAATTTCGCCCAAACCCTGACGCCGTGGCGGGGGCAACAAAGGGTAGTATTTTGTTTCGACCGCCCCGGCAACATTATCTAAAAAGAACCCGGCAACAACCATAACTGTCGAAGGATAGACAAGCATCGTGCCGAATATTAGTACAATCGTTCCGACCGTGGCAGCGAGTTTGTCATAACGTTCATCCCCAAAAAAACTTAACTCGACAATCAAAAACCAACTAAAGACCCCGCACGCCCCGATCATAAACAGCGCGGCAAAAAGACAAAGAATCACGGACGTTAATAGCGCTCTCTCGGGTAGTTGCGCAAATGCCTTGGACAATGCCCCAAACATTGACCTTTTCCCACCTATGTATCGTCTGCGCACCAGAGAACACATGGCGGCGCAGCACACAAGACCCGTTGAAACCTTTGCTGTTAACCAGAACTAAGATAGACTCGCCCGTACATTTTCATGGAATCAGCAATGTCCGACAAGAGCATCGATGTTACCGGTATTGGCAACGCCATCGTCGACATTATCTCCCCTACAACTGATCGGTTCTTATCACTAAACGGTATCAAAAAGGGCGCTATGACCTTGATTGATGAGAGCCGTTCGAACGTACTTTACGAACAAATGGAGCCCGGCATCGAAATGTCCGGTGGCTCCGCCGCTAACACAATTGTGGGTGTGACTCAACTTGGAGGCACGGCCGCTTTTATTGGCAAAGTAAAAGACGATGCACTTGGCCGGACGTTCCGGAATGACATCACCGCCCGAGGTGTGGAATACGAGACCGCCCCAAACGGCGGAGGCCCCCGTACCGCAAGCTGCCTCGTCCTGGTCACACCAGATGCTCAACGTTCAATGAATACGTATCTCGGCGCATGCGCCAGCCTCGGACCAGAAGACGTCAATGAGGATCAGGTCCGCCGCAGCAAGGTAGTTTATCTTGAAGGATATCTTTGGGACCCGCCGCGCGCAAAGGATGCTTTCCTTAAGGCGGCAACAATCGCACATGATCATGGTGGTCTGGTCTCACTAAGTTTATCAGATCCATTTTGCGTGAACCGACACCGGGAGGAATTCAGGGATTTGGTAGAACAGCATGTAGACATTCTTTTCGCCAACGAAGCAGAGATAATCTCCCTCTACGAGGCCGGGGAATTCGATGAGGCATTACAGGCTGTAAGAGGAAATTGCGAGGCGGTGGCCCTTACCCGAGGAGCGAAGGGTTCGGTGGTCCTGTCGGGAGACACAATCTACGACTTAGACCCGGAACCAACTAAGGAAGTCGTCGACACTACCGGCGCTGGGGATTTTTATGCTGCCGGATTCCTTTACGGGTATACTCACGGAAAGCAGCTCGCCCAGTGCGGCAGACTAGGCGGGATCGCCGCATCAGAAATAATCACCCACTATGGGGCCCGACCCGAGGTGGACCTAAAGGTGCTTGCGGCGGCAAAGTTTGCGTAGGGTTGTTTCCTTCGTGCCCACGGCCCGGCTACTGGGCCAATGGATCACCCCTTATTTGCAACGCCGTGTCATCGTCGTCATGCTGCTCGGCTTTGCAAGCGGTCTTCCCCTTTTGCTCTCCTTCGGCACCCTTAGTGCCTGGTTGCGCGAGGCGGAGATAGAACGCACCGCGATCGGAGTGTTTTCCCTTGTCGGGCTACCCTATGCGCTGAAACCCCTCTGGGCCCCGTTTATGGACGGGTTACGCATCCCGTTCCTCACCCCTCTCTTGGGCCGACGCAGGGGCTGGATGGTAGCGACCCAAGCCATGTTGATGCTGGCTATCGGAGGATTGGCCTTTACAGATCCTGGGCGGGCGCCCTGGCTAATGGCGGCCTTCGCAATTTTGGGCGCATTCTTTTCGGCAAGCCAAGACATCGTCATCGACGCCTACCGCATCGAAACACTGGAGGACGAGGAACAAGGCGTGGGCGCGGCGGCTGTAACTTATGGTTACCGGGGAGGAATGCTGGTGGCTGGCGCTGGCGCACTAATTCTGGCGGACCAATGGACCTGGACCCATGCGTATCTGGCTATGGCCGCGTTGGTGCTTGTCGGCACCGTAACCATTTTGGTTAGCCCCGAGCCACCCCCGCCCGTAGTGGCCCCGGAAGATGGCCAAAAAGAGCCCAAAGGCTGGGTTGACTGGCTTAAAACCTATGTGTTGGCGCCATTTACCGAGTTTACAACGAGGCCGGGTTGGCTGCTGATCCTCCTTTTCATCATCACTTTCAAGCTGGGTGACGCATTCCTTTCTATAATGACCAATCCATTTTATATCGACCTGGGGTTCACCAAGACGGAAATCGCCGAGGTCACTAAGTTGTTTGGAGTGATCGCGTTGGGCCTGGGTCTTTTCGTCGGAGGGTTGTTGATCCAAAAAGTCGGGTTGCTCAACGCACTATTGATCAGCGGAATATTGCAGGCCGTATCAAATTTCGTTTTCGCCTATCAGGCCTTGGTTGGGAATGACTTGGCTGTCCTTACGGTTACTATTGCGGTCGAAAATATAACGGGAGGCATGGGAACTGCAGCGTTCGTTGCCTATCTCTCCAGTCTCACCAACACGGCCTTCACTGCCACCCAATACGCACTTTTATCAGCCTTCATGGCACTTGGCCGCACGCTGTTGTCATCGCCCTCGGGTTGGTTGGTGGATTTGGTGGGCTGGTTTGACTTCTTCGTCGTATCGGTTGCAATCGCCGGGCCGGGGCTTGCCGTGTTGCTGCTATTGATACGAAAATTCCCAAACCATGTTGGGCGGCGGAAAACTTTGGTCACAACACAAGAGATTACAGAAGATGCAAACAAAGCTTGAGGTCGTCCCCGGTGAAATTACCGGCCTCAAGGTAGATGCAATCCTAAACGTAGCCAATGAAAGCCTTCTTGGCGGAGCCGGCGTAGATCGCACTATCCATAGCGTCGCGGACCCGGGTTTACTCGCGGAATGCAGGGGGTTAGGAGGATGCCCGACAGGCGAATCAAAGATCCCGGGTGGCCATTGCTTATACGCTCGTCACGTAATCCACACTGGCGGGCCTATCTGACGAGGTGGCGGTGCGGAAAAAGCGGAAAAATTGGCCGCCTGTTACGATTCTGTCCTCGACTTGGCGCTCGAACAAGCGGTTCTCTCCATCGCATTTCCCGCGATTAGTGCAGGGATCTATGTCTATCCCCTCGAACTGGCTTCCTGTGTGGCCATTAGAACCGTACCGGCTCGTATAGTGGCTGGGTTGTCACTGCACAAAATTATATTCTGTTGTTTCGGTTCGGACACAATTGCCACATACAATCATCTAATTAGCAGTAATTTGTTTGAATTCATTGGTTGACGGTAAGGGAACTTCGCCAAACCGCGACGCCATCCGGTTATGTTGGACATTGTGAAGACTGCTAATCTTCGGAAGGCCGATAGTACGAAGACATTTTATGTATAGGGTTTTTACTAATCCGATCGTGACCGCGCTGTCATAGTACTATCAATCAGTTCTGCCCCGGCCATCAGCGGCTGCGCTGGCGGCAGTGAAATCGTGGTAAGTGTCATTGATCCATGTTGCAGCCCCGTCAATCAGGGCATTGCCCTGAGTGCCTTCTCGAAGAAATCTGGGGTCCCAAAGTTCCCGGACTTTAGAGTTAGCGCGAGTTCCGGCGTTCCAATTGTCATGGTGCCGGGAACGCCCGGGTCGATCTGGGCGCCTATTCTGAGACCCTTTATCCCTAGCGCGTTTACTACCGCGCCGGATGTCTCTCCACCCGCCACTACAAGACGACGCACCCCGTGCCCAATCAGCGCACGGGCGATCAGCGCCATAGCGTTCTCGACCAGCGCCCCAGCTTCTGCGCGTCCAAGCGCGTCTTGGGTCCGTTTAACATCCTCTGGCGGTGCACTCGCGTAAATCATGGCCGGTCCATCGGACACTTTGCTTCTTGCCCATTCAACCGCCCGACAAACCGCATCATCGTTGGCCGCGAGTGTTAGGGGGTCGAGGCGATGGCTGGGCCAGGATTTCTCAAACCTGGCCACCTGCTCCCGGGTCGCGGCCGAACAACTGCCGGAGAGCACCAGTGACGGCCCCGCTACTGAGGGCACGTAATCAGAGCCCAAGGTCTCGGAGATTAGACCCGCCCTCCTGTAGTTGGCGGGCAACCCGATCGCGATCCCTGAACCGCCGGTGACCAGAGCTAAGTCGTCCAGAACCGGACCAATGAGGTGCAGTTGGTCGTCGGTCACGGCGTCGGTAATCGCGATCGACTTGCCTTCGGCCTTCAAGGTGCGGAAAGCTTCACGGATCCTGTCGGCACCTTGTTCGATCTGACTGTGCTGTACCAAACCCACCCGGCGGCTGGTCTGACGTTGAAGTACGCCAACGAGGTTGCTGTCCGTCATGGGGGTAAGGGGGTGGTCTGCCATATGTGTGTTGGATAGGAGTTGGTCGCCAATAAAAAGATGCCCCTTGAAGATAGTCCGCCCGGTTTCTGGAAAGGCAGGACAAGCGATTGTGAAATCGGTCTCCAAGGTATCCATAAGCGAACTGATAACCGGTCCAATATTTCCCTCGTCAGTGGAATCGAATGTTGAGCAATACTTGAAAAAAAACTGCCTTGCGCCGGTCATACGAAGCCAATCCAGTGTCGCTGTTGATTGGGCCACCGCGTCCGTCGCCGGGATGGTTCGGGACTTCAATGCCACGACTACGGCATCAACATCGGGAATCGGACTATTGGGATTGGGCACGCCCAGCAGCTGTACGGTCCTGAGGCCGCCCCGCACCAACGTGTTCGCGAGATCGGTGGCGCCCGTGAAGTCGTCGGCGATGCATCCCAGGATTGGGGTCATGGTGGACCTTCCGGAGTTGGTCAAGGTAGCGCTTTGTCGGTCGTGCGATGGTCGTATATTGTGTCGCTGTAACTCAACACCGTTCCAATGAAAATCAAGAGACGATTACAAGCCATGCCGAAATTTGCTGCCAACATCTCTATGATGTTCACCGAGAAGGATTTTCTCGACCGGTTCGCCGCCGCCGCCGCGTCTGGATTCGCTGCGGTGGAGTTCTTGTTTCCTTATGACTGGCCCGCTGGTGAGCTCAAAGCAAAACTCGACGAGAACGGGTTGATTCAAGTCCTTTTTAATACTTTTTCTGGTGATGTGGAGAACGGTGAGAGAGGTTTTGCCGCTGTGCCAGGCAAGGAAGCCGAATTCGAAAAGGCTGTTGAGCAAGCGTTGGATTATGCGGAGATTCTTGGTAATTCGTGTATTCACGCGATGAGCGGTTTGGTAACGGATGATTCCGAACGTGCCGCATGTAGGGCAACCATGGTGGCTAACCTAAAACGAGCGGCACCTGTAGCCGCTGCACGTGGCAAAACCCTGATCATTGAACCGATTAACACGCGCGATATTCCAGGTTACTTCCTTAACTACCAAGCCCAGGCACGTTCCATTATAGAAGAAGTGGGGGCCGACAATATCCGCCTGCAATTCGACCTTTATCATTGTCAGATCATGGAGGGAGATCTCGCGGTTCACATGCGAGAGTATTTCAACTTGATCTCCCACATGCAGATTGCAGGCATCCCTGGGAGACATGAGCCAGACGTGGGAGAGGTCAATTACTCCTTCCTTTTTGATCTAATGGACGAACTAGGCTATGGCGGTTGGGTGGGGTGTGAGTATCGACCCAAGGGCGATACCCTGGCAGGCCTCGGCTGGTTCTCTGGTGATTGATTGGGAGGTAAAAACCTCATGAATGTGACTATAACAGGCGCTTCTGGCTTCATTGGTCGCAAGCTAGCTCGCCGACTATTGGATGCAAACGCATTAATTGATAAGAACGGTCGTGAGCAGAGGATAGAACGGTTGATCCTTTTTGATGTAGTGGGCGGTCCAGATGAGCTTTCCGACGATCCACGCGTGGCTCTAGTAACCGGAGATATAACAGACCTAGCGGCGATTGAAAAAGCGATCCCCTCGGATACCGACACCGTGTTTCACTTGGCTGCCGTCGTGAGCGCGGGGGCCGAGGAGAATTTCGATCTCGGTATGGCCGTCAATCTGGATGCGACCAGGCAGATTCTTGAAATAAGTCGGCGTCATGGCACCAGGCCCAAGGTGGTGTTTGCTAGTTCCTGCGCCGCTTTCGGGGGGGACGTCCCCGGCGTTATCACCGACATGACCGCGCGTACACCGGGAACCTCCTACGGCACTCAGAAAGTCATCGGTGAACTGTTGGTTAACGACTACAGCCGCAAGCAATTTGTAGATGGCCGCGCTCTCCGGTTTCCGACCGTCGTGGTGCGCCCCGGCAAACCCAACAAGGCAGCATCCACTTTCGCGAGCTCGATCATCCGTGAGCCCTTGCAGGGAGAGCGGGCGGTTTGTCCAGTGACGCCGGGTTCTCGGATGTTTCTGGCGTCGCCGCGTACAATTGTCGAAAACGTATTACGAGCGCACAATTTGGACGAAACTGAATGGGGCCCGTCTCGTGAAGTAACGCTCCCGGGGTTCACCTTAACGATCAGGGAAATGGTTGACGCGTTGGAACGGGTCGCAGGAAAGACGGTGGTAGATCGTATCGATTGGCAGCCCGACACCTTTATACAGGCCATTGTTAGTGGTTGGCCGCCGGAGTTTGAAACAGCTAAGGCAACCAATCTTGGTCTGGTCCGCGACAATTCGATGGACGAAGTGATCCTGGGGTTCATCGAGGATGAACTCGACGGGGTGTTCGCTGCCTGAAACAGTGAAAAGGGCAGGTCGAAAGGATGAATTTCTTTTGAAACCGCTCATCGTCAGGCCTTTTACGTTGAGATGACGCCGTCTCGAGGCGGCCTCACTCTAAAACCGTCGTCACTGGGGCATGGTCGGAGGGCTTCTCCCAGCCGCGGGCTTCCCGCAGGACTGATGACTTCTGGATTCGGGCCTTCAAAGGTGGGGTCACCCAGATATGATCCAGTCGCCGACCCCTGTCGGCAGCGGACCAATTGCGAGCCCGATAGCTCCACCAGGAGTAGACCTTTTCAGGCTCTGGTATGACATGGCGCGTCGTGTCGATCCAGCCAAGCCCGTTCTTGAATTTGTTGAGCTGTTTCACCTCTACAGGCGTGTGGCTAACAGCCTTAAGCAATTGCTTGTGCGACCAGACATCGTTCTCCAGCGGCGCAATGTTCAAGTCACCAACCAAGACCATTGGCGCGTCGGCTAGACGTTGGGCCCCGAACCATCCGTGCATTTCGTCCAGGAACTTGAGTTTGTGGTCGAACTTCCCGTTCTGTTTTGGGTCCGGATCGTCGCCGCCAGCGGGGACGTAAAAATTGTGTAACTCCAGCCCACCCGTTAACCTGACCGAGACGTGCCGGCAATCCTGCTTACCGACCCAGTCTTCGCCACCTGTTTCCTCGAAGGGCAGGCGGGAGATAATTGCAACCCCGTTGTATCCCTTCATCCCGCGCGTCGTGATATGGGGATAACCGGCCTTGATGAACCCCGTTGTCGGGAACTGGTCATCCGTGCACTTGGTCTCCTGCAGGCACAATATGTCTGGCTCAATTTTCTCCAAAAGTTTGAACAATAGTGGCTCCCGTAGGCGAACGGAATTGACGTTCCAAGTGGTAATTCGCATCGGAAATCCTGGTAATGAGAGTGAAGAGCACCGACCGCACCCGTTTAGAAAAGACTAGCAGTCTTCGCGAGATTCACGCCAGAGGCCGAGTTTCTGCTGGACAACCCGGTCGGAGAAACCGAACAGTACCGTGTCGCCAGAATTGGCCTTATGAACATGGCGTGCCCAGCTTGGCACCACAAAAGTGTCCCGAGGGCCCCAGGCGAAGACCTTTCCGTCAATTTCCGTTTCGCCGGTGCCCTCGACACAGACGTGAACCATCCCATCGGTGGAGCGATAGGGTTTGCCCTCGAACCCCTTGGGAAGCAATTGTATGAAGGTAGCCATGGTGGGCATCGCATAATCGCCGGTCACCGGGTTTACGTATTTCATCTTGAGGCCGTGGCATGGATCCCATTCGTCCGTGAGCCGCATAGTCTCCAGCGCCTCGCGGGTGCGTGCGTAGGGGTAATTGAACACTGGAGAGGATACGGCGCCCATTTCCTGGTCGACGGGCAACAATCCACTGCCATAACGAGCCAACGCGTCACCCTCAGGACGGGTTAGTGGTTGTTTGTTAGTTTCGTAATGTTCTGAGAAGCCTGCATCGAAGAGCTGTACGATCGGTATGTCGAGCCCGTCGAGCCAAACCATTGGCGCGTCGCTGTCGTTTCCATGATCATGCCAGCCCCATTGTGGGGTAATCACGAAGTCACCGGGCTGCATGAGTGTTTTTTCGCCGTCGACGGCCGTATAGGCTCCCGATCCTTCAATCACGAAACGCAAAGCGGTCTGGGTGTGGCGATGGCCCGGCGCAATCTCGCCGGGCAGGATCAACTGCATGCCAGCATAAAGAGAGCGAGTGATACGAGATTGGCCAACCATGCCAGGATTCTCCAGCACAAGTACGCGTCGCTCGGCTTCCTTCGCGGTTATCAGCGCGCCCGCCTCCATGATGTGGGGCCGGATGTCGTTGTAGCGCCAGAGTGCGGGCACACATGGACTATCGGGCTCGGGTGTAACTAGACCGCGCATCACTTCCCAAAGTGGTGCCATCGATTGCTCACCAATCCGCTCGTAGAAATCGGCGCGGGAGTTGGAGATTTTTTGATTGATCGCATCCGCCATAATCGATCCTCCCGTTTGATAGTTGCTATTCAAGCCCCATTAGACTGCGAGCAAAGGCCAGGGCTTCGAAGGAGCGCAAATCTTCAGGTTGTTCACCGACGCCGACTGCGTGGACCGGCAGGCCGAATTCCTGAGCTAAGGCTACCACTACGCCGCCCCTGGCCGAACCGTCGAGTTTGGTGACGATTAGGCCGGTCACATCAACCATCTCGCGGAACACCTTCACTTGGCTATGGACGTTCTGGCCGGTCATTCCGTCGAGAACCAATAGGCAATCGTGCGGCGCCGTTGCATCGTGTTTTCTGATTACGCGAACGACCTTGGCGAGTTCCTCCATCAATTCAGCTCGGTTCTGCAGACGTCCAGCGGTGTCTACAACTAAAACGTTGGCACTGGCCGCTTGGGCCTGTTCCATGGCATCGAAGGCCAAAGCAGCAGGGTCCGAACCTTTTGGCATAGCTATGACGGTTGCGCCGGCGCGTTGGCCCCAAGCCTGGAGTTGTTCGATGGCGGCGGCCCGGAATGTATCGCCCGCAGCGAGCCAGACGGTTAGGCCATCCGATTTCCATTGGCGAGCAAGTTTGCCGATTGTCGTTGTCTTGCCGCTTCCGTTCACCCCGCAGACCAACACCACATGTGGGTTCCTGGTGTGGTCGATAGTGAGCGGCTGTGCTATCGGTTCTAGTATATCGGCGATATCGGTGGCGAAGGACTCGCGGACCTCCTCGTTGGTGACCTCCTTGTCAAACTTCTCTGCAGCCAGATTTTGTGTAAGCCGTGCAGCTGTCGCTACACCTAAGTCGGCCGTGATTAACAGCTCCTCCAACTCCTCAATAGTCTCGTCATCGAGCCGTTTTTTGGTGAATAACGCCGATATGTTACCGACCAGCTTGTCCGAAGAACGCGTAAGTCCATTCTTCAGGCGTTGAAACCAACCCCGTGTTTCCGTCCCGGCATCCTCTTGCCTGTTTGGGCTCATGCGGTGACCGTTGCTGCCGGTTCGGCGTGAAGCTCAACCCCCTCAACCCCCGTGACGATGGCTTCGACGACTGTCCCGATGGCATGTGTTCCTTTCAATGTCGCAAGAAGTAACTGCTCAGTGAGTCCTGCGGAACCGTGCTCAACCAGAACCCGTTCTTTTCGACCCAAACGATTTTCTGCGAAGCTTGCGAGAGCGGCTTTGCCGAGAGCACGTAATCGCGCAGCGCGTTCTTTACGGTCTGCTGCGGGCACTTGTGGCATCCGGGCGGCTGGTGTTCCCTCGCGGGCCGAGTAGGGGAAAACATGCAAGTGAACGAGCCCAGCCTCTTCGATGAGATCTAGAGAGCGCTTGAACATGGTCTCGTTCTCAGTCGGAAAGCCGGTGATGAAGTCTGCACCCAGCACGATATCTGGGCGAAGGTTGCGCAACCGGGTGGCGAGCCGGATCAGGTCATCGCGTGTATGGCGGCGCTTCATCCTTTTTAATACTAAATCGTCACCCGCCTGTACGCTTAGATGTAAATGGGGCATCAGGCGTGGTTCCTCGGCGAAGAGGCGCAGAAGTTCTTCGTCCACCTCCATCGGGTCGATGGACGAGAACCTCAGACGGGGCAGTTCAGGCACTGATGCCAGGAGCCGACGAGCCATCTGACCCAGGTTTGGACTTCCCGGCAAGTCGCCGCCGTAGCTCGTGATGTCAACCCCGGTTAGAACCAACTCACGGTGACCATTCTCGACCAGGGTGCTGGCTTGGCGGACGACCTCGCCAATCGGGACCGAGCGACTGTTGCCGCGCCCGTAGGGAATGATGCAGAAGGTGCAGCGGTGATCGCAGCCCTGTTGGACTTGGACGAAGGCGCGGGTGCGTCCATCCAATCCGGTGATCAGATGAGGTACCGTTTCGGTGGCATCCATGATGTCGCTGACTACCACCCGAGGGCTGCGTCCATCCGGGTAAGTTGCAGCCCATGTCTCCGCCTGCAGCTTGTCCTCGTTGCCGACCACTCGGTCGACCTCGGGCATTTCCGCGAAGCGTTTTGGATCGACCTGGGCGGCACAACCGGTCACCACGATTTCGGCTTTCGGGTTTGCGCGTCGAGCACGGCGAACCGCCTGTCGGGCCTGGCGTTCAGCCTCGGCGGTGACGGCGCAAGTGTTGAAGATGATACGCTCCCGGTCACTTGTCGGTCCCAGGTGTTCGCGGATAATCTGGGACTCGAAAGCATTCAGCCGACAGCCGAATGTCTCAACGCGTTGGATCGGGTCAGGTTTCCGGACCATGTCCGAAGAAATGACGGGAAATCCGCTGGAAATCAAGCAATGAGCAGCATGTAGTAAACCCTCAATCTCGCAGACTGTCGCTCGGGGCTAAGGTATGTCGATCCAAGTGAACCCGGAAAAGGTTCAAGATGATGTAAGAGTTTAAATCTTCAGCCGGTGCCTTGGCCTCCTAGCTTTCCTGGATTAGGCGACGCCCAGGTGTGTGATACAAGGTTAGGGTATCAAAGCGCCTGTAATAGATTTTGAACATCAATTACACCCGAAAAACTCATAGCGACCGGACCCGTCATTAATATCCGGCCGTCCTTGGCCAATTCCACGGTAAGCGTGCCGCCATCCAGAACTACGTCGGCCTTGGGTCCGACGAGGCCGCGTCGTGTCGCGGCGACAAGTGTGGCGCAAGCGCCTGACCCACAAGCTTGGGTGACGCCGACTCCTCGCTCCCAGACACGCATACGTAACTCGCTTCGGGAGAGAACGGTAACGAACTCGACATTGGCCCGTTCTGGAAACATTGGATGGTGTTCCAGCGCCGGGCCAATTTCTGCTAAGGCCACGGCCTCGGCGTTGTCGACAAAAAAAACGGCGTGCGGGTTACCGATGTTCACGCAAACGCAGTCGGTGGCCGGCGCGTCCTCAAGGGGGACATGAAGAGTGTCGGTCGCATGGGCGAGTGGAATGTCGTGCCATCCAAACAGCGCTGGTCCCATATCTACGGTCACCTGGCCATTCGCGTCGCGCGAGCACGCAAGCGACCCGGCTAACGTTTCGACCACTACTGAGTCGCTCTCGGCTTCGTCCATCAAGGTTGCGGCAACGCAGCGGGTGCCATTGCCGCAGGCTTCCGACTCCGATCCGTCGGGATTGTGAATGGTCATGTAGACGGCACCATCATTGCGAGGTGGTAATATGGTCAGGAACTGATCACAACCGACACCTCGGCGCCGGTCACTGATAGCTCGATAAGCGGTGGGGCTCAGGTCTGGCGCGTTCTTACGCGCGTCGACGACAACGAAGTCATTACCGAGACCATGCATTTTGGTGAAGGCAAACCTAGTCATGTGGTTCATATACGCCTGCTTTGGCCTAGCGCCAACCTGATCAAAGGGCGCATGCCGCATCCACGTTTTGCAATGACCAAGGCTTTGGGTAAAGTCGCGCCGACTTTCAACCAAAAGGAGAAAGCCGGTGTTCATCGTCAGGCACGAAGCATTGATGAATGTCGTCACCAGAATGATGCGAAGCGCTGGCAGTGACGATGGTGAAGCCGTTGCGGTCGCGTCCAACCTCGTCCAGGCTAACCTGATGGGCCATGACAGCCACGGCGTCGGGCTCGCGCCGCGCTACATGCAGCACGCGTTATCCGGAACGATGAATCCGGGCGCCGCTGCAACGATCGTTACCGACAACGGCGTCTATCTGCTGATCGACGGCAACATGGGTTATGGGCAGACTGTTGGCGCGGAGACCATGAATCTCGCCATAGATAAGGCAAAGCGGACCGGCGCAGCGATCGTTGGGCTGCGGAACGTGCACCATCTTGGGCGGATCGGTGCCTGGGGTGAGATGTGCGCTAAGGAGGGCTTCATCTCAATCCACTACGTGAACGCAACTGGACACAAGCCCTATGTGGCGCCCTACGGCGGATATGAGGCGCGTTACTCAACCAATCCCTACTGCACAGCCATTCCTGCAACAGAGAAGACCCCTATGCTGGTGCTCGATATGGCCACCAGCCGGGTCGCCCAAGGAAAGGTCCGCGTTGCGCACTATGCGGAAAACCAGATGCCAATGGATGACGCGCTGGTTGGGCCGAACGGCAAGCCAACGACGGATCCTGGTGTGGTGTTCCGCGATCCGATGGGGGCCATGCTCTCCTTCGGACAGCACAAAGGCTACGGTTTGGCTCTGTTGTGCGACCTACTGGCAGGCGGATTACCCGGCGGCGGGACGGCACGACCAGAACTTAACACCGGCGAGACGATCCGAAATAACATGCTCACCATCCTCATCGATCCCGCCGGATTCCAATCCGGCGTGCCCTTCGCCGACGAATTTGACAGCCTTGTGGGATACGTGAAATCCGGCCAGCCAGCTGAGGGCTTTGACAAAATTCGCGTCGCCGGCGAGCCTGAACAGGAAACAATCGTTAAACGCAAGGCCGAAGGTATCCCGATCGACGAGAACACGTGGGCCGAGATGACAAAATCGGGTTGTGAGAATGGTATGACCCAAGCCGAATTCGACGCGGTCGCTAGGAGATGACGCGCAGGGGTACCGTCTATCATTCGATCCCATTGACACCCCACTCCCGCCTCGCCTATAAACCGCGCGTTCTCGACAGCGCCTGCCGTTGAGACCTTTACGGGTTCCGTCCGTCCTCGAGTTTCGAGCACGGGCGCGATCACTGTTTTGCGATTGAACCCGGGCACGAGATAAGGAGTGGCTGTTTTGTTCGACACCCTGTCGGATCGTCTTGGCGAGGTCTTGGACCGACTGAAGCGGCGCGGCGCTTTAAATGAAGTTGATGTTACGGCGGCGTTGCGTGAGGTCCGGATTGCGCTATTGGAGGCAGATGTTGCCCTCGACGTGGTCAAGCAATTCATCGACAAGGTGCGCGAGCGCGCGGTGGGCCAGGAGGTGATTCGCTCGGTTATGCCGGGTCAGCAGGTGATCAAGATCGTTTACGATAACTTGGTTCAGATGTTGGGTGCTGAGGCAGCGTGGATTGAGCTTAATGCGGTTCCGCCAGTCCCGATACTGATGGTGGGTTTGCAAGGAGGAGGCAAGACGACGTCGACGGCGAAGATAGCTGCGCGGCTCCACAACCGCGACAAGAAGAAAGTGATGATGGCCTCGCTTGATGTCACCCGTCCAGCAGCGCGTGAGCAGCTCCGCGTTTTAGGTGTGCAGACCGGTGTGGCGACATTGCCGGTCGCCGAAGGGGAGACCGCGCTTTCGATCGCTAAACGCGCGATGACGGCGGCGCGCCTGCAAGGATATGACGTTGTCATGTTGGATACCGCCGGACGGATTTCGATCGACGCGGGGCTAATGGACGAGGTTCGTCAGATCCGCGATGTAGTCAATCCTACCGAGACTCTCTTAGTGGCCGATGCCATGACCGGTCAGGACGCGGTAAACACCGCGCGCAACTTCCAAGAGCAGATCGGACTGACTGGGATCGTGCTGACCCGTATGGACGGCGATGCGCGCGGCGGTGCTGCGCTTTCGATGAGGGTCGTTACTGGGGTGCCGATTAAGTTGGTCGGTACTGGCGAACAGGTGGACAAGCTAGAGGATTTCCATCCTGAAAGGGTGGCTGGCCGTATCCTGGGTATGGGCGACGTGGTGAGCCTAGTTGAGAAGGCTGCAGAGACCATCGAAGCTGAAGAGGCAGAGCGCCTGGCGGCCCGTATGCAGAAGGGCAAGTTCGACTTGGACGACATGCTCTTGCAACTCCAACAGGTCTCCAAGATGGGAGGCCTCGGCGGGTTGATGGGAATGTTGCCCGTCGTGGCTAAACTGAAGAAACAGATGGGGAGTGCCGGCGTCGATGACAAGGCGATCGGCCGCCAGGCAGCGATCATCCAGTCGATGACCAAAGCCGAGCGCAAGAACCCTAAGGTGTTGAACGCGTCACGTAAACGCCGCGTCGCAGCTGGCGCTGGCGCCACGGTGCCTGAAATCAACCGTCTCTTAAAGCAGCACATGGACATGGTAAGGGTGATGAAGAGGATGGGAAAGATGGGCGGGATGAAGGGGCTGGGCACCCTTTTAGACGGCAACATGCCCTCGCCCCAGGATCTGCAGGCGAGTGTTTTAGAACCTGGGTTCCCTCCGGGCGGACAACTTCCCTTGCCCGGCGGGCTAGGAGGGGCAATGACCGGCGTATCTGGTGGATTGCCGGGAGGGCTCCCGGGATTGGGTGGCTCACCGCCGCTCTCGCGTTTCTCGAAGAAGAAACGGTGAAACCAAGGTTGCAACTGGAGATTTGAGATAATGGCTTTGAAGATTCGATTAGCGCGCGGTGGCGCCAAGAAGCGCCCCTTCTACCGGATTGTAGTGGCGGAAAACACCTCACCCCGCGATGGCCTATTCGTTGAAAAGGTTGGTACCTACAACCCAATGGTGCCCAAGGACCATCCACAGCGCCTGACCGTCAATCAGGACCGAGTTAAGCACTGGCTGTCGGTTGGCGCACGTCCCACCGATAGGGTGCACAAATTTTTAGCCTCGATGGACTTAATGCCGTCTTATGAGATTCGTGACCAGCCGAAGAAGTCTGCACCTGGGAAGAAACGTGTCGAGCGTGAGGCGGAAGCTGCGGCGTCGGCTGAGACCGAACCGTTAGAGAAAGCCACCTCGGAAGTAGATACTGAGCAACCCGTGGAAGAGACGCCGGCGGAGGCCATTGGCAGTGGTGGTGAGGAGGAAAAGGCCGCGGAGTAATGAATGAGGTAGGTTCGATCGGGTCCGCAACCTGGGGCTAGAGTGATGGCCGAACGGGTTTGTCTCGGGGTGATAATTGGCGCGCACGGGCTGCAAGGGTTGGTCCGTGTAAAGAGTTTCGCCGAGGACGAGGAGGCGGTGGCCTGCTACGGCCCATTGGAAGATGACCAAGGAGAGCCCATAGCGCTGACCGTGATCGGCCGTGGCAGAGGCGCGCTACTTGCCAGAGTCGACGGTGTTGGCGACAGGGATTCGGCCGAGGCCCTAAGAGGTACCAGGCTCCATGTTTTGCGTGAAACCCTGCCACCGGTTGGTAAGGACGAGTACTACCATGCCGACCTGATCGGCCTCCAGGTGGACCACTTGAATGGGGCGGAGATCGGGATTGTCGTCGCAGTGCATGATTTCGGGGCGGGAGATCTTATCGATGTCCGCCTAGCGGGTTCGAACAAAACCGTTCTGCTCCCCTTCGATCGGCGGACCGTGCCCGTTATCGACCTGGATGCGCGAACACTATTGGTCGATCCGATGCCTGGAATGCTGTACAAGAATCGCGAGGCGGATGATGACCGGGAAACAGGCTTGTGACACCACCATGGCGGGCCACGGTACTGACATTGTTCCCGGAGATATTTCCTGGGCCGTTAGGTGTCTCGCTTGCGGGAAAGGCGTTGGAAAAAGGCGTTTGGGAGCTGAAAGCGCTGGACATCCGCGAGTTTGCGCGCGATAAGCACCGCTCCGTGGACGACACTCCTTTTGGTGGCGGTACCGGAATGTTGCTCCGCGCCGACGTGGTCAACGCCGCATTGGCTTCGATCGAGACGGTGCCCGGGCGACGGATATATCTTTCGCCGCGTGGTGTGCCATTCGATCAGTCGATGGCCGGTAGCTTGACGGACGATGGGGGGGTCGTTCTGGTTTGCGGCCGTTACGAGGGTCTGGATCAAAGGGTGATCGACGCCCGTGGTTTGGAAGAGGTCAGCCTTGGCGACTTTGTGCTCTCGGGCGGCGAGACCGCTGCCCTCGCGGTACTTGATGCGTGTGTCCGGCTACTGCCCGGCGTGATAGGGGCGACGGGCGCATTGGCCGAGGAGAGTTTTGTGGGGGGGTTACTGGAATACCCCCTCTACACCCAGCCGCGGGAATGGCAGGGTAGAGCTGTTCCCGAGGTGTTGTTGTCGGGTCACCACGCCAGGATCGAAGAATGGCGGCGTGAACAGGCGGAAAAGATAACGCGGGAGCGGCGACCGGATCTCTGGGGCCGCTACCAACTCGGAAAGAAGATCCCGGCGGTTCAACAGACGACCACCGGCACCGACGTGGAGCAGGACGGATGAATATCGTCGAGAAGATCAATAAAGAACATGTCTCCAAGGTCGAAACTGACCGGCCCGTGCCCGAATTTGGGCCGGGTGACACACTTCGGGTCCATGTCAAGGTGGTTGAGGGTACGCGTGAACGCGTTCAGGTTTTTGAAGGAGTGTGCATTGCGCGCAAAGCGGACTCGATCAACTCTAATTTCACGGTGCGGAAGATTTCCTATGGCGAGGGAGTGGAGCGAGTCTTTCCGCTTTACTCACCCCGCATCGCCGATATTGAGGTGGTGCGCCGCGGCCGGGTCCGCCGCGCCAAGCTATATTACCTCCGCGGCCGCCGTGGCAAATCGGCCCGCATCGCCGAAAAGGTGACCCGCTCTCGGAAGGCTAAGGCCAAGGCGGAATAAAAAGCAAATGCTGGCTCCGCGCCGCTGAGGATCACGACCCTGCAGTAACTAGTGCCGGGGCCGCTTTCCGGGCGGATGCCGTCACGATGCTAGGGAAGATGGACGAGGAACGGTTCGTCCTCCACCACGCCGGCTGATAATTTCGCCTTTCTCGGAAGTGAGGGATCCACTATGTTGCGGCCCGCACGCGGATATCAGTATAGGTAAGATAGGGGGTGATGCGACGATGGCGAAGCCGCGAACATTGTTCGACAAGATTTGGGAGTCCCATCTGGTCGATCAACAGGAGGATGGGACCTGCCTGATCTATATTGATCGGCACCTGGTGCACGAAGTGACAAGCCCGCAGGCTTTTGAGGGACTTCGTGCTGCCGGCCGGAGCGTACGCCGTCCCGACCGCACGCTTGCGGTCGCCGACCACAATACGCCAACTACCGACATCACCCAAGGTATCGTTGAGGAAGATTCCCGCATTCAGGTTGAAACCCTGGAGGAGAACGTCAAAGCATTTGGTGTCCCCTACTTCGGTCTTCAGGATGTGCGTCGTGGTATCGTCCACATTATCGGACCGGAGCAAGGCTTCACGCAGCCGGGCATGACCATAGTTTGCGGTGACAGCCACACGGCGACCCACGGCGCGTTTGGCGCCCTTGCTTTTGGCATAGGAACGTCCGAGGTGGAGCACGTGCTGGCAACCCAGACGCTACTGCAGACCCCGGCCAAGAACATGCGGGTGACAGTCAAGGGCTGTCTGCCGTTTGGGGTGACGGCGAAGGACGTGATCCTGGCCGTCATCGGCAAGATCGGTACCGCAGGCGGCACTGGGCACGTGATCGAATTTGCCGGGGACGCGATCAAGAATTTGTCCATGGAATCACGCATGACCGTCTGCAACATGGCGATTGAGGCGGGGGCTAGAGCAGGCATGATCGCGCCGGACGAGACCACCTTTGAATATCTGAAGGGTCGTCCGATGGTGCCTAAGGCGGGCGCCTTCGAACAGGCTGTGACTTACTGGAAGGAACTGCCGTCCGATGAAGGTGCGATATATAACACCGAGGTTCTGCTAGACGCTGCTGGCATTGTTCCTCAAGTGACTTGGGGCACCAATCCCGAGGAGGTGGTCCCGGTGACCGGTAACATACCGGATCCAGCTGTGATAGATGATGAATTGCGCCGCGCAAAAACCGAACGCTCACTCGAATACATGGGCTTGACCCCCGGGGCGCCAATTTCACAGCTGTCGATTGACAAAGTTTTTATCGGATCGTGCACTAATGGACGGATCGAGGATTTGCGCACGGTTGCTGCCGTCGCGAAAGGCCGTAAGGTGGCAGATCGCGTGCACGCGATGATCGTCGCGGGGTCCGGCTTGGTGCGTGAGCAAGCGGAACAGGAAGGTCTCGGGGACGTTTTTCGCGAAGCGGGGTTTGACTGGCGTCAGGAACCGGGGTGTTCAATGTGCCTGGCGATGAATGTCGATCGGCTGGAGCCAGGAGAACGTTGCGCATCTACCTCTAACCGCAACTTCGAAGGCCGTCAGGGTTTCGGAGGACGCACCCATTTAGTCAGCCCAGCCATGGCAGCGGCGGCGGCGGTTACAGGTCGTCTCGCCGACGTGCGCGAGCTAGACTAAGGCGATGGAGATGAAAGATGGAAAAGTTCACTACGCATCGCGGCGTCGCTGCGCCGATGAATATGATCAATGTCGACACGGACAAAGTTATACCTAAATTGTTTCTGCGCACGATTAAACGCACGGGTCTTGGAAAAAACCTATTCCATGAGATGCGTTACAACGAAGATGGGTCTGAGAAGCCTGATTTCGTTCTTAATAAACAGGCCTACCGTAAGGCCAGCATCATCGTTGCTGGTGACAATTTCGGCTGCGGGTCTTCGCGTGAACACGCGCCCTGGGCATTGCTGGATTTCGGCATCCGCTGCGTCATTTCCACTAGCTTCGCCGACATCTTTTACAACAACTGTTTCAAGAACGGTATTCTGCCGATCAAGGTCACCAAGCAGCAGTTGGACGAGTTGATGGACGACGCCGAGCGGGGCGCCAATTCGGTGCTTGACATTGACCTTGAGAAACAAGAGATAGGCCGGCCAAACGGTGAAAAATTGAAATTTGAGATCGATGAATTTCGCCGGCACTGCTTGCTTAACGGTCTCGACGATATAGGGCTCACTATGCAGAAGGACGACAAGATCAAAAATTTCGAGGACAAGCGTTCGACCCAGCAGCCCTGGGCGTGACTCAATCATCATGGTTGTCGCCCACGCGCAGGCCCTTATTTAATTTGAGAAGGTGTGAAGCCTCGGCGATCCAAGGGTCCAAGCCCATCGTGCCTATTGGGTCTAAGTCCCAATCCGCGCGCTGGCGACGCGGTAACGGAATTGGATTTCTCCCATGCAATCGAATAAAAAACTGTTGGTCCTACCCGGCGATGGGATAGGACCTGAAGTCGTAAACGAAGTTTTGCGCGTGGTTGACTGGCTGGCCAAAAAACGTTCCGTGACATTCGATGTCGAGGAGGGTTTAGTTGGTGGCGCCGCTTATGACGCCCACGGTACCCCGCTGACCGACGAAACGTTGGCCGACGCGGTCGACGCCGACGCGGTTCTGTTCGGCTCTGTCGGGGGGCCGCAATACGACGATCTTCCGTTCGAGGAGAAGCCGGAGCGAGGCTTGCTTCGCTTGCGCAAAGAGATGGATCTATTCGCCAACTTACGCCCGGCCATGGTGTTCGAGGCTATGGCAGGATCCTCCACCCTTAAACGTGATCTTGTCGCCGGACTTGACATTCTGATCCTCCGCGAGCTGACCGGCGGCATTTACTTCGCCCAACCGCGCGGCATCGAAGATCTGGGCGACGGAACCAAGAAGGGCTTTGATACCAATTTGTATACCACGCCCGAGATTGAACGGATTGGCCGGGTGGCGATCGATCTGGCGCGCAAGCGGCGCGGCAAGGTTACCTCGGTGGAGAAAGCCAACGTTATGATGTCGGGCGTGCTTTGGCGCGAGACAATGACCACGCTGTTTTCTGCGGAGGCCGAGGATCTTGAGACTGAGCATATGTATGCCGACAATTGTGGCATGCAATTAGTGCGCTATCCGAAGCAGTTTGACGTGATCGTCACTGATAACCTGTTTGGTGACATGCTTTCCGATTGCGCTGCTATGCTCACGGGCTCGCTTGGCATGCTGCCATCCGCCTCGCTTGGCGCAGTCGACGAGGTTACTGGCAAGCGCCACGCGCTATATGAGCCGGTGCACGGCTCAGCCCCGGATATCGCGGGGCAGAAGATTGCAAACCCGATTGCTGAGCTGCTCAGTTTCTCTATGGCGCTGAGGTATTCCTTCGAAATGAGTGATGACGCCGACATGATCGACGGCGCAATTGAGCGGGTGCTGGCCTCTGGTATCCGGACCCCTGACATCATGGCCGATGGCATGGTCAGGGTCTCCACCAATGTTATGATGGACAGCATCCTGAGGGAACTTGACAACGTAGTTTAAGTGCCGCATTGCCAATCAACGTTGGGATGCGTAAACCACCCGCCCGCGTTTCCTTGGTGAAACGGGTCCGGCGCCATGTCGGAAAGAGATTGGATAGACATCATGGGGTATAGGGTTGCGGTGGCCGGTGCAACCGGCGCGGTAGGCCGGGAGATATTGCAGACACTAGAAGAACGGGACTTTCCGGCGGATGAAGTGGTTGCGCTCGCATCGGAGGCCTCGGTCGGCAAAGAGGTTTCCTTCGGCGAAGATCGAACTCTAAGAGTTCAGGCTTTAAAGGCCTATGATTTCAGCGGCACCGACATCTGCCTGTTGACGGCAGGCGGGTCGGTCTCTAAGGAATTCGCCCCCAAGGCCGCCGCGCAGGATTGTGTGGTGATTGATAATTCCTCGCAATGGCGCATGGATCCCGACGTGCCGTTGATAGTGCCCGAGGTCAACGCGGCCGATCTGGCCGGGTATTCCAAGCGTAAGATTATCGCGAACCCGAACTGCTCGACCGCGCAACTGGTGATGGCATTGAAGCCTTTGCATAATGTATTCGGCATTAGACGGGTTGTGGTTTCCACCTACCAATCGGTCTCGGGTGCAGGCAACGCTGGCATGGATGAGTTGTTCAATCAGACTAGGGCTGTCTACGTAAACGACCCAATTGAGAACGAAAAGTTCACCAAGCAGATAGCATTCAACTGCATCCCTCATATCGATATCTTCATGGATGACGGCTACACTAAGGAAGAATGGAAAATGACGGCTGAGACCAGGAAAATCCTGGACCCAGACGTCAGGCTCGTGGCCCATTGCGTGCGTGTCCCTGTGTTCATTGGTCATGCCGAGGCAGTCTTTGTCGAGTGCGACAGACCGATCGACGAGCAGGGCGCGCGTGACGTGATGAACGCATTTCCGGGCGTGGTGGTGGTCGACCACCGCGAGGACCAGGGCTATGTTACCCCGCAGGAATGTGCTGGCGAGGACGCGGTCTATATAAGCCGTGTGCGCCGCGACACGACGGTCGATAATGGGCTCGTATTCTGGTGTGTCTCCGACAACCTGCGCAAAGGTGCCGCGCTGAACGCGGTGCAGATTGCCGAAGTACTAGTCGAAACCCACTTGAAAAAGGCGGTCTGACTGGTCAATCGGGCAGAAGTGCGGTGGGAACCTCACCAGCGGCGGCCAGACTAGTTAGACACGGGATGATCGCAAGGTCCTCGAACCCGAGACGGAGGGTCTCGTCCATCACTATTTCCAACCCTGCGACACTGGAGGCGAGCGCCTGTGCCGGGCTCGCGGAGCGTAGAAGCCAGCCGATGAAGAGCGCAGCAAACAGGTCACCTGTCCCGTTGAAACGCCGATCCCTTTTGGTGGATGCGGCCCGCAATGTCGTATTGGCGGTTATCAGGTAGTTCGCGACCTCGTCTCCTTCCACCAAACCCGTGACCACCACCTGGTTTGGACCCTCAGCCAGCAGTGCGCGGGCAGCAGCGAGTGCCTCCTCGGCGTCGGTCACTTGCCGCCCGGTCAGCCAACTGAGTTCACTTGGATTAGGCAGCACGATGTCGGCAAGTGGTACCAATTGGTCACGCATCGCTTCTAGGATACCAGCTGCCACGAAGACCTGCCCGTTGTCTCCCAATACTGGATCGAGGATGTAGAACGCCTCTGAATTGGCTTGTTTGACAAACGTGACGGCTTGAGCCACCGAGTCGGCTGTGCCGGCCTCTCCCAAATACCCTGACAGCACCGCTGTGCAGCTGCTCAATTCAACCAGATTCGCGATTCCCTGGACGATATCTTTTACCTCCTCTGGTGTCCGAGCGTCGCCCGTAAATGGGCCACGTCCTGGGTGGTTGGAGAAGGCAACGGTGTCAACTCGCCATACCTCGTGGCCCAGCGCGTTAAGGGCCGGCTCGGCCATGGCATTGCCGACGTAGCCGACCGCGACGGCGGATTGAATGGAGAGGATGGCCATGCGGGCGTTCTAACGGAGGAA
Source organism: Rhodospirillaceae bacterium (assembly GCA_002722775.1). Classification (GTDB taxonomy): domain Bacteria; phylum Pseudomonadota; class Alphaproteobacteria; order Thalassobaculales; family Thalassobaculaceae. The sequence continues at coordinate 9,609 of PBMU01000045.1, read as the reverse complement.
GTCCGTGAGATGCGTCTCCACCTGACGACGCATTTCATCATCGAAATCCGCCATCAATCGCTCGACTAAGGCGTATAATAATTTGGCACGCTGGTTTGGTGTGGTGTCCTCCCGCGCTGTCTGGGAGCGCGAGGCGAGTGCCCGCGCGGTTCCAAGACGCTTCGAACCGTCGAAGATGTCGATACGAGCTTCCAGTTCAGTGATGTATCGCTCTGACTGGTCGATGCTGAACAGGCCTTGGACCCCAGTCTTTATCTTAAGTTTTTCCTCGGTGATTGCTGCTTGGGTGATGACGAAGAGAGCTGTGAGCTCCCGGCCCACTGGTTCTACTATGTCCGCGGCCCACCGTTCCCCCGCCGCACCCGGGGCTACAGGTGCTAAATGCTCCACATTAGGCGTTTTGAACGGCATCTTGTATTCGTTGATGATCCTAACTTTGCCCACGGCTAGTTGGATTGGTGGCTTATGGGTGAAAGTGAGGTCGGGAAACTCGACGCCCGGATTGGGTGTATCGCATGCTGCCAGCGCTAATGATAAAGCTGCCAGTGCTAGCATCCACCGTCTCGACACCAGGCCCGGGCCATGTCGGGCAAGCTTTTGTCTCATTGTATCACGCATCGGCTGAGTCCTATGTGCTTCATCCGTTGGACTAAGAGGCGATCTCATTGTCCGATGTCGCCCGCAACGTCGCAAGCGCTTCCTCGTTATAGTGGCGCTCGTCCTTGCAGAACTCACAGACTACCGAGACGACGCCATTCACTGTCATGTCGTTGAGTTGCTCGGTGGTGAGGGAACGCAGCACGCGCTCCACCTTCTCGACAGTACAGCGGCATTGTGCCTTGACCATTTGGTCGGGATAGGTTCGGACCCCGGTCTCGTGAAAAAGCCGGTAGAGCAAAGCCTCGGGCGCTTGGTTCGACCCCACCAACTCATCCGTCGTGCAGCTACTCATCAGCACGAGCGCAGTGCGCCAACTCTCGTCATACTCATCCTCGGTGATCCCCGCCGCTATGCCTTCGTCGCCAGAGAAAGGGAGGCGTTGGATCATCAGTGATGATGCACGCCAGGCGTCGTTCGTTTGTGTGGCGGCGATTTTGATTCCCGTCTGCAACTGTTCCGAATTGCGAAAATAAGCCTGCGTGCATTCGGCGAGACTGGCACAGGCCAGCTCTGCGATCCCCTGGTAGCGTTCCGCGTGGCGGCCTTGGTCGACGGTGAACGCGATGTAGCCGCCGCAGGTAAGACGCTGAAGTGGCACGGTGGAGCCATGCTCGTTCGCTAGCGTTGTCACTGCCTTCGAATCGAAACCAGCGTAGCCCCTGAGCGCGCCTTCGCTGGTAACATCGGCCATCAATGTTGTCACGGGTCCGTTACCCTTGATTTGGAGTGTAAACACACCTTCATACTTCAACGCGCCCGCGAGGGACGGGGCAAGTACGAGCATTTCAGCCATCAGTCGTGCGACCGGGTCTGGATAGTCATGAGCGGCAAGAATGGTGTTTGCGGCTTTGCCCAGGCGTGTGAACCGGCCACGAATACTGAAAGGTTCGACCTGAAACGGCAGGATGATGTCGTCGCGGGGCATGCCAGGCCCGGCGCCGCCGTTGGTGCCGTTAGCTACCATGATTATTGGAGGCACCAGGCCAGTATGGCTTTCTGGGAATGTAGGCGATTTTCGGCTTCGTCCCAGACCAAAGACTGCGGCCCGTCAATCACATCCGCTGTTACTTCCTCGCCACGATGGGCAGGTAGACAGTGTAAGAACACCACGTTCTCCTTAGCAGCTCCCATGAGCGTAGCGTCCACCCGAAAAGGAGCCAACATATTGTGTCGGCTTGCCTCGTTGTCGCCCATGGAGACCCAGGCGTCAGTGACGACGCAGTCCGCCCCAGCCACCGCCGCTCGAGGGTCGTGCATTAACTCTACCGACCCACCATTTTTATCTGCCCACGTTAACAAAGCGGGGTCGGGGGATAACTCTGGAGGTGTCGCTATTTTTAATTTAAATCCAAATTTTACCGATGCATGGATCCAAGACGCGGCCATGTTATTACCGTCGCCGCTCCATGCCACGGTTCGGCCTTTGATCGGACCCCGATGTTCCTCAAAGGCGAGCACATCGGCCATCAACTGGCAGGGGGGGGTGCTGTCGGTTAACCCATTAATCACAGGGACGCTTGCGTAGTCCGCCATTTCGGCGATCCTCTCGGATCCGTAGGTTCGCATCATGATGCAGTCGACGTAACGGGATAGCACGCGGGCGGTGTCCGCTACGCTTTCGCCACGCCCGAGTTGTAGGTCGTTGCTATTCAGGACAACGACTTCACCACCTAGTTGTTTCATGGCGACCTCAAAAGACACACGCGTGCGGGTCGATTGTTTCTCGAAGATCATGGCTAGGAATTTCCCTTCGAGCGGCTTATTGAGACCCGACTCTCCGCGTTTCATAGCGGCTGCGGCATCAATGATGACACGCAATTCGGCGGCGTCTATCGCGTCCAAATCGAGAAAATGTCGGGTCCTTGCCGTCACGTCACGGCCCCCATGTCACCGCGGTTAAACGATCGTTTAGACGGCGGCTACCATTGCACAGGCTTCGTCGAGTTTCTGGATTGCCTCGTCGATTTCCTCTGTCGATACTGTCAGTGGCGGTAAGATGCGTAGCACGTTTTCCGCGGCGACGACCGTTAGGAGGCCTGCACCCCGGGCCGCTGTCATCAGATCGCTGTTGGCACACACGCATTTCAAACCCCGCATAAGGCCAACCCCACGCACAGAATCTAAGGTCTTGGGATGACGCGAGACCAGATCCTGAAGCGCTGATTCGAGATAGGCGCCCTTTTCTTTCACTGAATTGAGAAATCTTGGCTCCAACATTACATCTAGGACGGCGTTGCCCGCTGCCATTGCGAGCGGGTTCCCGCCATACGTCGAACCATGAGTGCCGGGCACCATTCCTGACGCCGCCTTCTCAGTCGCGAGAACCGCTCCAACCGGAAATCCACTTCCCAACCCCTTAGCGAGGCCCATTACATCGGGCATGATTCCCGACAACTCATAGGCGAAAAGATGGCCTGTCCGTCCCATGCCGCATTGCACCTCGTCAAAAACTAGGAGCGCCCCGAACTCGTCCGCGATCTCGCGCAACGAATGTAGATACTTAGCGCTCGCGGGGTTGACCCCCCCTTCGCCCTGGATTGGTTCAACCACGATTGCCGCCGTTTCATTCGACATGGCTGCGCGCATCTCGTTAAGGTTTCCGAAAGCTACGTGCTTGAAACCGCCAGGACGTGGGCCGAACCCCTCCCGATACTTATCATTATCTCCGGCCGACAACGTGGCTAAGGTTCTGCCATGAAACGCGCCACTAACGCAGACCATTTCCTCGCGTTTTGAATCGCCATTAGCGAAATGATACTTACGTGCGGCCTTAAGGGCCCCTTCCATGGCTTCCGCACCGGAATTGCAGAAGAAACAAGTATCGGCAAAGGAATTCGCTACCAGGCGGTCTGCGAACTCCATCTGGCCGGGAATGTTGTAAAGATTAGAAACATGCCAGAGCTTGCCCGCCTGTTCCTGAACCTTGTTGACTAGATGCGGATGCGCGTGACCAAGCGAATTGGTCGCGATACCGGTGGCGAAATCGAGAAACCGTTGCCCAGCCGTGCTGTAGAGGTAGGATCCTTCCCCCCACTCGAAAGCGATGTCGATCCGTCCGTAAGTGGGCATCACCGATGTAACCACGAGACGCCTCCTTCATCAAAGCTCCGAAGAGCGCTCCGGGACGCCCAGAACGCTCAAGAGGGCAGGGATAAAACCGGTCGAGAGGACCAATGTCAAGCTAGGTTAGATTAGTGATCATCTCGCGGATCCGAATAAGCCACGCGCTGAGGGCTGCCTCCGATGGTTGAGGGGTGTAAACAGTTCCATACTCGGCCGGATCTCCGAAAGGCAAAACGAGGTTGAGTAGAGCCAAGTTTTTAACACCGGGTTTTGTCCGACGCCGGTCGGTGACATGCGGTCAAGGTCATGGTTGTCCAGAGCCAGATCGGAGCGGTCGGCGTGGTTAGCAGGCGGACGGGCGGTCAGCCTTAAAGGTTTATCCAGATACTGAGACCAACATGCACCCACACTAATTCTTCAACCATTCGTGCGAATGTTGGGGCTCTAGTCACCGGCCTATCCCCGTGGTGCGGGGCGGATGCTTTTCAGAAATTGTGTTAAATTGGAGCTCGGAAGTGTTTTGACAGTTTAAGTCCCTGGCCCTGATAGTGCGAACCGATCCCGCTCAAGCCGTAGAGTTTGTCGGGAATCTCGACCATTGGTTCGTAGACTACGCGGCAAACGGTTTGGCCGTCCTCGATCAAGAACGGCACGTCGTGCGAGCGAACTTCGAGCACCGCTCGACTGCCGCTCCCACCTGCCGCTGCGTGACCGAATCCCGGATCAAAGAAGCCTGCATAATGCACTCTAAACTCGCCCACACGTGTGTCGTAGGCCCGCATCTCCGCTGCGTGATCCAATGGAACCGAGACGTATTCCTTGGACATCAGGATGTAGAATTCGTCCGGATTAAGGATAAGCTCGGTCAGCTGGTTTTTATGGCTTAGCACAGGCTCCCAAAAGTCCCACACATCGTGGGCGTCAGGCCTATCTACGTCGATAAGTGCCGTGTGCGGCTTAGCGCGGTAACCCACCAGGCCGGTTTTGGTGTCCCCCTCTAGATCGACGCTGATAGCTACGCCGTCGTTGATATCAACTTCCCCTGACTCACTGTGTACTAAGCCATCGACCTTTTGCAGTTTGCGCATGGCCGAGTCCGCCGCTCGAGGGTTTCCACGGCGCAGGCGGAGTTGGTTGAGTGAACTTCCCCGCCGGACCAAAATCGAAAACGTACGTGGTGAGATCTCAGCATAGAGCGGACCAGAATACCCGGCCGACACTGCCTCGAATTCGCCGGTATGGTCGCAAATCAGACGGGTGAAAACATCGAGGCGACCGGTGGAGCTTTTGGGGTTGGCCGTGCCCGAGACACTATTTGGAAGATTAATCCGTTCCATAAGCGGGACAATGTAGACGCAGCCCTTCTCCAGCACCGCTCCTTCGGTAAGGTTGATCCGATGCATCTCCAACAGAGAAAGCTTGTCTGCGACCTTTGCGTTGCGGCCGGGAAGAAAGCTTGCGCGAACGCGGTAGGCGGTGGAATCGAGTCTCAAATCAAGGCTAGCGGGTTGGATCTGGTGTTCATTGATCGCGGTGTCCGCTTCGATCCGGCAAGCCTTGATCATCTCGCGGAGCGTTTGACTTCCAAGTATTCCGGTGCTTCGAAGCGTTTGGTTCGCTTTTGAGGCTGGATCCATCGCGTGATGTTAATCCAATCTGTAAGTTGGCGGAAAATTATCAGGTTATTCAGTGCCCTGGCAGGGTTTTTCAGTATGAAGGCCCCGCCGTTAATTTGATTTCGCATATAAAAATTCAAACACAGTAACATGTAAAGAATTAGATAATTGTGAGGTTCTCCAAAATAGTGGCCGGGTCTTGTCTTGATTTTGCCGACGAGAGATTGTCGCCGGGGTGATGACGCGACAATCGTAAGAGATGGAACATCCGTCGCGCAGGAGGTAGTGGGAAGTGCCCCAACCGTCTCGCTGGATGCCAATCGTGGACGAGGCCTCCCTGTATCGGGCCGCCCCGCGATAAACTTGGACTCTATGTTGGGATGGATCGAGACGATCGTCAGCCGATTAACCTCAACCGGTCTGTTCAATGACGTCGCATTCACGGCAGCACGAGCCTGTAATTTATTCGTTAACAGCCTGAAGGGTCGTATGATCAGGATGGAATTTGCCGAGACGGACACGTCGCGCAGGCGCGGCCCTGTGTTAGCTATAATGCGACCGCGCGATTGCTCTGCCGTTCGCAATAACTCAGGAGCCTGATTGAGAGTGCGACGCTAATACAAAAATGCTAGGGCTTCCATTTTGGTAACCTCGTGGTGGTCAATTTTTGTGTTAGTTCAAGACTGGGGGTTATCCCCGCCATCACACGTCCTGCTCAGGAAAAACCGGGGATCATTCGTCCTGGTTGTCTAAAGAATAGAATGCTCAAAGAATTTCAAACAAATAGTAAAGTAATGGGCCGGGCGCGTTTGTGGAGAATTCTGTGGAAAATATGTTATTAAATAAATAAATCCGCATTATAGAACATTTATTGGGAATATGTTGATTTTTTTATTGACGCTGATGATCCTATCACTCATTTTTGTAGTGACACGTAGTTGTGTTGCCCGCAATGTAGTATTTGAAGATTACGATCCTCACGGGGCTCAACATCAAGAATCTGCAACTCTTTTAAGGGTATCTGTGAAAACAGGTTGCGGGGCAAGCTGAAATCGGGTTTCGCCGCTTCGTACTCCGGCGGCGGCGGGAAAGCGGTGACGGTTGCGATACATACGGGTCGCCGTGGGGCTTTTCCAGATTGATCTAAGGATCGGCCTGGGGAGTGCCCTGGATGGGTGTCCACAGCCGCGCCGTTCGGCCAAGGTGGGTGCGGTAGTCGGATGTCGGCGTCTGCGCAAATGTCGACCGAGGACGATTCCGGCTTGTGAGGTGTCGCGCAATACCGGCGGGAGTCCGTGCCAAGACAGACCCATTGGTGAGTCCCGGCACTTTCGATGAAAGCGCGTGTTGGTGTGGGTCGCCGGGGAAACCCGGCGGCCCGCAGCATTTTGCAATACGGTTTTCCCGAAAACTATCAGAAGAAACGCTGGCCGGGATCCAGAACGCCGTTCGCAAATAACTTAAATTTGATATGGCTCATAGTTTGCTAAGTACGTATTCGGCACTTGATACCTCAAAGGCACCAGGCTCTTCGACGAATAATTCGCTAACTGTGCCGTTATCGACAATCATAGCGTAGCGGGCCGACCGAACGCCCATACCGCGATCCGTGAGGTCAAGGACCTGGCCCAAGGCTTTGGTGAACTCAGCGCTGCCATCCGCCAACATCATCACCTTATCGCCGACGTTCTGATCCTTGCCCCAAGCATCCATCACAAAAGCGTCGTTGACAGATAGACAGGCGACCGTGTCAATGCCTTTGTTTTTGAGCTGATCCGCCTTTGCAATGAAACCGGGAAGATGCTTCGCCGAACAGGTTGGGGTGAAAGCGCCGGGAAGTGCAAAAATTACGACCTTCTTACCGCCAAACAGATCGTTGGAGGAAATGTCGGTAATGCCGTCCGCGGACTTGTGTTTCAGTGAAACCGCGGGAACCTTGTCGCCAGCTTTGATGCTCATGTCCTAATTCCTTTTCCAGCGTAATGACACTTGTTCTTTTAACGACCGGCAATGCAGTAATCTGTCGCCGAATGTTTTCTTTGTCGGACTGGTCAGACCCGATGGTTACAAGATAGGCAGATTGCAAAGGGAATCCAGTGTTACCGAGATAGTAGGGGTGCGGTCATCACAGACGAGGTGATCTACCTTTCAGCCGCTTGGTCGAATGCCTTGAGGATCCCTGACTTTGACAAGAGCTCAGGCAGCGGGATGCCATCATGTGCGGACGGCCCGTAGACCACGTTGAACGGAACGCCATAACGCCTGAATGACGCGAGATAGGCAGCGATAGTGGCGTTTGGCCTAGTCCAATCCGCCCGCATAGTTTTCACTCCGTGATAAGTGATCCGATTGACGATTTGGACGCTGTCGAGGACCATAATCTTGTTGACCTTGCAGGTTAGACACCAATCAGCGGTTACGTCGACCAAGACAATGTTGCCCTCAGCGACCAAGATTTTGAGCTTTTTTAGGTCGAAATCTTCCCATTTGACCGCCTCGGCTCTCGTAGACGTCGGCACCGATCTTGCGAATTTAGTCGACCCAATGCCCGGGTCCTGATGGTTGGCGCCGATCGCTAATACCAAAAAAGCAAAAAAGCCCGCCGCTGCAATCGATTTTCGTCTGCGGTCCCGGTTCCTAGAAAATGCTAGGATTGCGGCCGCCGTTGCAAGTAACAACGCCATTGCGGAAAGCCAAAGAATGCTGGTCAGCGCGCTGATAATGCTCAATAACCAGAAGGTTGTGGCAAGTAGCGCACACCCTAAAAAAATGCGAAGCCGTTGCATCCAAATTCCGGGGCGTGGTAACGCCCTCACAAATCCGGGATAGACCGCCACTAACAGGTAGGGCAGGGCAAGGCCGACACCCATAGCGACGAATATCGAAACAATCTCGACCGATCCACGCGATAGTGCAAAGCCTAAAGCCGTGCCTAGAAACGGCGCGGAACAGGGGGTTGCGAGCAGTGTCGCAAATACCCCGGTCAGGAAATGCCCACCAGTTTGGCCGCGGGGGTTGCCGATCGAGGAAAGGAAGGTAGGAGGCGCGATCTCGAGCCATCCAAACAGGTTTGCAGCGAAACCCGTCACGAGGACGGCCATAGCTGCAAGGAATACTGGTTGCTGGAATTGGATGCCCCAACCGACTGCGAGACCCGCGTGTTTGAGCAGAATCGTGCCGACGGCGAGCACCAGGAAACTCGTTATGATACCAGCAGCCGAAGCTAAGAAACCCCACCGGATCTTCTGTGCTTCGGATCCGCCGTAACGCAGTACGCTGAGCAATTTCAACGAAAGAACTGGCAGCACGCAGGGCATCAGGTTTAGAATCAGTCCGCCGAGAGTTCCTAACGCAAGCATCGTTAACCAGGTTAAGACATTAGTGGGCGCCGTTGGCTCAACGACAGCAGCCCACGTGTTAGTTTTGGTCCCTAATGCGCCCACTTTCGTCTGGACCTCAGCGAATCGTGCGCCGTCGACTATTGTCACCCCGACATTCAGACCATTGAGAACACCATCCTTCGGTACGGTGGCAGGCAGCATGAAGACAGCCTCCCGTTTGTCTGCCGCGAGCCGCACCTTGGGCGTCCCGAAAGTGAATCCCGAATTCATCTCTGCCTCGACAAACACATCGGGCCCCCGAAGCGGCTCGTCAGATCGGATTGCCACCTCGATCATTGGTCCCGATGCAACGACGGCCACCCGCACGACGGTGAGCTCGAGCCCGGTTCCTTTGAAAGGGCCCGGCACGAGCGAGCGATAGCGGCTCACTAGTTGGGTGAAAACCGTCGGGCCCGCCGGGCCCGCAGGTAGTGTCAAGTTAAGGGATACATCTATCGGGACGCATATATCGCTGCAGGCGAGAGCGTGAACCGTTGCGTCGATTCCCAGGGGTTTGCCCGCTTGGATGAGTCTCGCGGTTATTGGAAAGAGAACCTCGCCTTCGTAACCGAAGCTCTGCTGGCCAAAGTGGGTGAACCGGCTGGGTACTGGCCACTTCCAGTCGAGCTTTTCCAGATTTGTAGCGGACTTTATCTGGAGATCCGGCGGAAACCCGGTGTCGCCGGGTGTCCGCCAATAAATTTTCCAGCCAGGCGCGAGCTTGAAATGAAGGCCCAGCGGAACCGTGTCCACATTATCGGTGCCCGAGGCTGCGCTTACCAATCGGACGTCCGCGATCCGTGTGCTGACCCAGTCTGACGCCGGAATCGCGGCGATCCCAAGTGTAGGGGCTGCCAAAAATGTGACGAGTTGGAGGAGAGTGCGCGGCA
>PBMU01000044.1 GCA_002722775.1 Rhodospirillaceae bacterium | reverse complement strand
GATCCAGGCATGGATCCAGGCAGGCGCACCCGCCGATCCTGACGAACAACCGATTACTGATCAGGAACTACACCCCCATCTGAAAAAGAAACAGAGCCCGCCTTTTTGGGCTTTTCGTCCACCTCAACCACAAAACCCTCCTGTAGTAAAAAACGCCGATCGTGTCCGCACGCCGATTGACGCCTTTCTGTTAAAACACCTCGAGCAGCACGGGTTTTCATTTTCTGATGACGCGGACAGGCATACGCTGCTCCGGCGCACGTCGCTGGCCATTACCGGTCTACCACCAACCGTCGCCGAACAAGACCTATTTCTGAATGACACTGCCCCGGATGCCTATGAAAAGATGGTCAATCGTCTTCTCAATTCATTCGCCTACGGCGAGCGGTGGGCCAATCATTGGCTCGACGCCACAGGCTATGCCGATTCTCACGGGAAGATCAGCCCTGACCGCAAACGTCCGTATGCATGGCGTTATCGCGACTGGGTAATTCGTGCACTGAACCGCGATCTGCCGTACGACGAGTTCCTTGTCGATCAGATCGCTGGAGACGAACTATTCGACCATAGCGATCCCAGCCAGTTCACCCCGCAAAATGTGGATCGCCTAATCGCAACAGGCTTTTTGCGGATGGGGCCGGACGACACTGATGAAGGCGCTCAAAACCACGTTGAATATCGCACCGAGGTACTCGCCGACCAAATTGAAATTTTCTCCTCAGCGGCTCTCGGGCTAACGCTCGATTGTGCCCGGTGTCATGACCATAAGTACGATCCACTCCCGACGCGAGACTACTATCGGTTTAGTGCCATTTTCCAGGCAGCGGTTGACCCGTACGATTGGCGAATTCCGAGTGAATACCTCTATGCCGGTGGCCGCACACTGGAACTTGCCCCCGAACATCGTCGCGATCTACAGTTCGATGATCCCGACGAAAACCGCATCGTTGCCAAATTAAACGCGGATCTCAATCAACAGATTAAAACGCAAAAGCAGTTTTTAGAAACCAAAACCGCTGAGTACCGAATGCGATTTGTCGAACAAAAACTCGCCACGTTGGATCAAGACATCCAACAACGTATTAGGCACGCTTTGCAGATCCCATCCGGCAAACGTACCGTCAAACAACATTTGATCCTTCAAATTATTCAGGAGGAACTTGACCTGCACCGCCAGACTCTCCGTGAACGCTCACCGGAATACTGTGCGGAGACTGATCCTGTTTACAACGCAATGGTCAACAACCTGAAGGCCCGCGCGCCACTTCCGGCAATTCAGTGCCTGCGTGACACGGGCGGTGAGCCAACTCCAACGTATGTCTTGAAAAGGGGCCACTACCGGTTGCCAAGAGAACGGGTTAGACCCGGAGTACCAACCATGCTGGCAGAAGGAATTGATCCCTATGTAGTCTCTGCTCCCGACTGGGCATCTCAAACAAGTGGTCGGCGACTGGCGTTGGCCCACTGGCTCGTACAGCCGAGTCATCCATTAACCGCACGTGTTTTTGTAAACCGGGTATGGCATCATCACTTCGGACGTGGCATCGTCGCAACACCTGGCAACTTTGGCACAGTTGGCATGGCCCCCTCACACCCAGAACTTCTCGATTGGCTGGCGACGGAGTTTGTACGTAGTGGCTGGAGCATGAAAGCACTCCACCGCCTCATTTTGACTTCGTCCGTCTATCGGCAAACCTCCAAATTCGACGAAACACATCAGAGCATAGCCGATCCAGAAAACGTCTATCTCTCACGGTTTCCATTTCGCCGCCTGGAGGCAGAGATCATCCGTGACAGCATTTTCTCCGTCAGCAACCACCTTGATCGGACTCCGTTTGGGCCACCGTCAGCAATCAGTATCAGCTCTGAGCGCGAGGTTACCACGCAGCCTCGCGGTGAGGGTGCACGACGCAGCATTTACATGCTCCAGAAACGCTCAAGCCCCCTGACGTTGCTCAGGCTTTTTGATCAGCCACTCATGCAGCCTAACTGCATTGCAAGGTCACAGTCGACGGTGGTCACCCAAGCGCTGCAGCTTTACAACAGTCCCATGACAAGAAAGTGTGGGGACCTCTTTGCTGCTAATGTTATCCGTACGGTCGGAGATGAAGCTCAAATGCAACTGACACAGGTCTTTCGCACAGCCTTTGCACGCCCACCAACTACTGAAGAGCTCAAGCTTACCATGGGTGAGCTTTTAGCCCTGGAAGACCACTGGCAGACGTCACTGCCTGCAGCTGAGCTGCCAAACCGCAGCGCGCGCAAAATGGCACTTGCCACCTTCTGTCATGCCATTATCAATTCCTCAGAATTCTTGTACGTTGACTGACGACGACTGATACATTTCACGGAGCACCACTAGCTTGTCAGAAGCAAATCCCACCCATCCTGGCTCTGCGACAGACGATCTCTCACGACGTGATTTTTTTTCACGGACCAGTGACGGAGTCTTCGGCGCAGGTCTGGCCTATTTACTGGCTGGCGATTTCCTCCGTCCTCCGCAGCTATCGGCTGCCACCGCGGTCCGCACACACGACCTGACTGAGCGCGCACCGCACTTCAACCCCCGTGCCCGGGCAGTCATCCAACTCTTTATGACAGGAGGCCCTAGCCAGGTTGACCTGCTTGATCCGAAGCCTGTACTCAAACAGCACGCCGGTGAACTGCCACGGGCCTTTCTGGACAACGTGGAGAGTGTTGGCATGGCTGGCGGCCTATTGCCATCACCCTTCAAGTTCCGCAATTGTGGCGATTCCGGGATTCCGTTTTCAGAGATCCTACCTCATACCTCGCGTCACGCCGATGACATTGCTGTGGTGCGTTCCATGTGGACGACCGTGTTCAATCATGGCCCCGCTGTCTTTCGAATGCACACCGGCCAAACAACACCGGTCAATCCAACGATGGGCGCCTGGGTTGCCTACGGACTCGGCACGGCCAATCAAAACCTACCAGCCTACGTCGCCCTTGATGATCCTCAGAAGGAAGTTATCTGCGGCATTCGCAACTGGCAGTCTGGTTGGTTGCCGCCGGTTTACCAGGGTACACGGTTGCGATCAATCGGGTCGCCACTGGTCAATCTGCACGCAAAAAATGAATTCCCGGCCCCCGTGCTTGAGGTTTCGCGAGAGCTCCTGCGGCGCCTCAATACTGAGCATCAACTTCAGCGACCTGGCCAACCGGATCTCAATGCGCGGATTGCCAGTTACGATCTGGCAGCACGAATGCAACTCTCGGCCACCCATGCTCTCGACCTGAATCAAGAGACTTCAAACACCCGCAAACTCTATGGCGTCGACAATTCAACGACCGGCCCTTACGCTCGCCGCTGCCTGATGGCGCGTCGCCTGGTTGAACGCGGCGTGCGTTTTGTACAGGTATTCATGAACTGTTCGACCAGTCCGAATCCATGGGATCATCACGGAAACATCAAGCATTCGTTGAAAACCTCGTGTGGCGAGACCGATCAACCGGTAGGAGCACTCTTAACGGATCTTAAGCAGCGTGGTCTGCTTGACTCGACCCTTGTAATTTGGGGAGGTGAGTTTGGACGACTCCCAATTGCTCAACTCGGTGGCAGTGCTGGCCGCGATCACGGTGCGAACGGTTGTTCGATCTGGCTGGCCGGTGGCGGCATCAAGGGTGGCATGACCCACGGCGCGACCGATGATTTTGGCTACCACGCAATCAAGGATCGCGTTAGCGTACACGATTTTCACGCCACAGTCCTTCATCTTCTAGGAATTGATCATCAACGACTTGTCTACCCGCATCATGGCCTGGACGAAAAACTCACGGGTGTCGAGCCGGCTCGAATTTTAGAAGAGATCATCGCCTAGCAGGATAGTGTTACTCTTTTTCTGGACTGTTTTGCGACCTTCATTCCTGAGTCATCTTGGAATGTTTTTTTGTCCGGTCGGCCCTAGACGCAAAGTTTACCCTAGCCCGAATTATTCATAAGCCATTTGCTTTTCTTTTGGCATCACTGGCCGTGATTCTGTTGGGATCGCCTTCTCTTCTCGAGCATCATGTATCTTCGAAGTGTCTGTTTGTTTGAAGACTGAGGCATTCCCTCTGCTACTGATGTGGACCCGTGACAGGGTACCAGGTCTACGGTACTCCAGGAAACGACTTGACGTACTGGACCGTGAAATCCGGGAAGGAGTTGACTATTTGAATCTTGTAGTCCGGAAAGGAGTTGACAATCTTCCATTTACCTGGCTTATCGGGGAATGATTTGACAACCTGAACCTTCAGATTAGGAAAGGAATTAACGATCTGTACCTTGTAGTCGGGAAATGAATCGACGTACATGATTCTTCCGTAGATCTTAGAGACGTCTACTTTCAGCCTGGCACGAGTGGCCAAGGGTGCTGTCGCAATGGTGGAGGATTCATCAGCAAACGAAATGTCTGTTGGGGTAACCGAACCACCAAACCACGCCACCAGAACAACCACCAAAATCAATTGACGCATCGAGTTTCTCCCCGTAGAAAAAACACGTTATCTGTAAGTCACCAGTTTAACACTAAATCCCAACCGACTGAACAGATAAGCCACCTTTAACCCTTGCCAGGCCTTATCAGCGCGAGCGGTCGCATGTATTTTCTCCACGTGTTCAACTCAATTCTGTGATTTTCCCCTTCCCATCTTGCGTGGACCTCTCAGGGATACAGCTCACACATCACACTCTCTAAACCGTGGCAAGCAGAACCTTGTGTTGTCGGGCGAGGATACACCGACGTTGGACCCTCTTACCGACGCGGGCAGCGGCTCGGTTCACGAGAAGGAGAAAGTCTGGCTCAGCGAGATCATCGAACAGCTCAAGACACTGTTCGACAGCGATACCACCGAGGAAGATCGACTGGCGTATGACACTGCGGCTGCCGAAAAGACACTGGAATCCGAGTTCTTGCAAAAGCAGGCAGCCAACAACCCCGACCGTAACACGATTGGTTCGTCGATACCGATGACGGAGATCGTGCGCATTGCCTCAATGCAGTCCTAGAGCGCCTGCGTTGACAGGACTACTAGTGTATGATGTTAAACTGAACAATCATGCAGTGTGGGAGTCACAACACATGCCGGAACAACAGCGGCCTTATTCGATTCGTTTCCTTATCCCCGATGGGGATCCCGGATGGAACGGAGTCACCGATCAATCCGGTCGCCACATTTTAAAACGCACTGGCCGACTTGCAAAAAGTACCTGCTGGTCAACACAACCATTAGCTCTGTTTAAAGGCATCATTCTGCCGTGACACATACACTTCCCCAGCTGGCAATTCTTGGATTTGGTGCGGCAGGTTCTACGCTAGCCGAAAGCCTTCAGGGCCGCGGACCAGCATCCATTCGAATCTGGAAACGACCGCCATGGACCAATGAGGTTCAAACCCAGGCCAAGCAAATAGGAGCAGTTTTATGCGATACCGCCCAGGCTGCCATTGAACCAGCAGACCTCGTTTTTTCCCTGGTACCCCCTGAGGCAACCGTTGAAGTTGCCGGGGCGGCAGCCAACTGGATCGGAGGCAAATCCTACCTGGATTTAAACGCCGCGTCGCTGCAAGCGATCGAAGAAGCCGCAGCCGTTGTGACATCCGCAGGAGGCTATTTTACCGATGGTGCTATCATGGGCCCCCTGGCACGTCAACGACACCGTGTTAGTACCATTGTAAGCGGCCCCCACGCGGAAGAAGTGGCTACACTTCTTTGTGGTTGGGACATGCAGGTTCGGCCTATCGGTACTGCAGTCGCCTTGGCTTCAACGGTAAAAATGATTCGTAGCGTGTACACCAAAGGCCTCGAAGGAATCGTACTTGAATGCATGTCTGCCGCTCACTTGGCCGGCGCCACCAACGAGGTCCTGGAATCCCTGGAGGAAATTCTCGAACTGGGACCCTTTCTACTTCCCTTGCGTGAAATGTTTGATGAACTGGTAGTCGAACAAATTGATCACGCACCACGACGTGCTGAGGAAATGGAGCAGGTTGTAAAAACCCTTGAGCAACTTCATCTTAAGCCAAACATGTCACAAGGAACCTGGACAACCCTAAAAGAAATTGCTCAAACTGCACATTTAAAAGAAACCTTCGATGGACAAAAGGATATTGCACCGGCAAAGGTCTTGGCTGCAATTGCCCAAGTTGCGATGCACGCCAACTAGCGCGTCCTAAAACACTACCTTTATGCCACCAAGCACCCGACTTGTCCGCCCCCTACTCAATGGTAGAAATGTCGCTGGAGACCACCCGTTAAAAGTTAAATACGGGCCCATAAGGCCGCGACAATGCAACTGCAAACCACGACAATTGATACCAGCAGGCAAGTAGCACTGGTGCGGCCCATGCGAAGTGGTTTTTCGGTATGAAAGGCAAGCCAGCCCACACTCAACATCAATAAGGGTGTTAGAAACAATCCACTAACAAACTGGGCAAAAATAACAATCATTGCCGGTGGCTGCCTCCCCTCTAGGATTAAAAATACCACCAGTACCATAGCCAGATAAAACGTATGAATACGCTGCTGCCAGCGATGCACCGCTACAGTATCGGTTCGCTTTAGATAACCAATCGTGCCCAGCAGGTCTGCCCCCATTCGTCCCGAAGCTGCCGATGAAATCAACAACGTGGAAAACAGGGTTGCCACCGCACCCAACCCGAACAGCAGATGAGATTCACGACCATAGGTAACTGTAAAAATCCGGGATATCTCCTGCACCACGCCGATGCCTTGAGGCTCGCTGCCATGCCCATAGAATACCGCGGCCCCAAGCAGGAAAAACGTGGCTGTAATTACAGTTGCAATCAACGTCGAAACGCAGACATCGAACCGCAATATCCGGATCCAACCTCGTGCGCGACTGATGCGATTTTCTGTACCTGGCGGACCAATGTACTCCGCAAAACCCTTTTCGAGCAGCCAATAAGGATACTGAAAAAGTTCATTGGCCGTGGTTCCTAAGGCTCCAATCATGCTGATCACGGCCACGGTAGCCAGTGCTGGCTGACCACCAAAGGAAAACTGCATTCCGGCGAGCAGGTCTTGGCTGGAAATGCGATAATCGGTTCCTTGAATCAAGACCAAGGCCAGCATGGCAGCCAAGCTAAAAAATGCAACGAGTACCATGACAATTTTTTCAAGTAGCGCATAGGCACTCAACCACAGCAATAGCTGCGTCACAACGTAAATACCAATCCCATAACATACAACCGAGTTTTCTGTTGGCAGCGGACAAATTTTACTGAGCAAGCCAGCGATCGCCAGCAAAATTCCCACAAGGCCCACCTGGGTAATCGTATACCCGAACACATATACCCAGCTAATCCAGGAAATTCCCTTCATCTTAAAACCGGGAATTAAATTCAACGCTTCAAAGGTTGTACAGTTATGGACAATTGCATAACGACCGATCTCAACCTGTAAAAAAAACTTCAGCACACACGCAAGGAGTGCTGCCCAGAGAAGCACGAAGCCAAACCTTGCTGCCTGGACTGGAGCATTGATGAGTTCACCTCCCCCGATAACCGACCCGGCTACGATGATACCGGGGCCTAGCGCGCAAAGCGTAGGGAACAATCCGCGGGGCGATTCGACGTATCTTGCAGGAGGTTCAATCATACCGGATACTTAGGAGATTAGAATTAATTCTCTTCGGTTAGAATCTAACCATAGCCCAAACCAACGAGGCTCGCCAGCTTGACCACCCAATCCCCAACTGCACGAGTATCAAACGGAGGCTTTACCTATGACGTCTACGACAACTGGCTTGAACTACCCGAGGGGTGGGATCTTCAGCAAATTGTCGGTGTAGCCGTCGATTCTACAGACCGACTGTTTGTCTTCAGTCGCAGCGACCACCCCTTAACCATATTTTCTCCTGATGGACGTCTTGTTGATGCTTGGGACGATGCCCCTTTCACAAGACCACACGGTATCTTTATCGGGCCAGACGATACCATTTTCCTAACCGATGATATGGGCCATACCGTCCGCTGTTATTCACGCGACGGAAAACTTCAAATGACCCTGGGAACCCCTGGCAGAGGATCCCAAACCGGGGTCACCGATTGTGACTACCGCACGATGGACCAGGCTGCTGGACCTTTTAACCTGCCGACGAACGTGGCAATTTCCCCAACGGGCGAGCTTTATGTCTCGGACGGCTATGGAAATGCCCGCATCCACTATTTTTCTGCAGATGGAATGCTAATCTCATCCTGGGGAGAGCCTGGCTCAGAACCGGGGCAATTCCATGTGCCGCACGGAGTCCGCTTCGGACCGGATCACACTCTTTTTGTTTCCGACCGAGAAAATTCTCGGGTTCAACAATTCACTCCCCAGGGGGAGTATGTTGGCGAGTGGTCTGACCTTGCTCGTCCCTGCGAAGTAGTCTTCGATCTCGATGGTATTGCCTACGTGATTGAAATTGGATTTCGCGCAGGCCTATTTTCCCAACATCATCAGTCAGTAGCTACTCGGCCCGGCGGCCGCCTGACCCTAATTGACCGACAAGGCAAAATACTTGCCCACTTTGGAGGTGGTGATGACCCAAATCGACCGGGCGATTTTTACGCCCCTCACGACCTGGCAATTGACTCCAAAGGTAATCTTTATATCGGGGAAGTTCGTCCCGGCAGCGGCCGCTTTGGAGAGGTTCTCTCGAACAAAGACCAAAAACAGCTTTCTGCATCGCTGCTACAAAAATTTGTACGCATGTAAACTTGAGGTCTGACACGTGTCCCTAACTCACATCGAAACTGATATCTTGCACATTCAATAATGAGTTGAATCGGTATGCCTTGTGTTGATGCTGACCAGCTAGAGTCCATTGCAACAAAAATCCTGGTAAATGCAGGAGCATCTAACGATGAAGCGTCAACCGTTGCGCAACATCTTGTACTGGCAAACCTGGCTGGACACGACTCTCATGGCGTGATTCGCTTGCCTCAATATGTTGATGAAATTCAACGCGGTATCATCAGCCCTGGTGCCAGTCTCAACATACTCAAAAACTGGCCAACTGGTGCAACCATTGACGCGGGAGGCAGCTTTGGCCAGGTCGCCTGCCACCAGGCCATGCTTCAGGTTTTAGACAAAGCATCCCAGCATGGTGTCGCAGCAGTCACGTTGTTGAAGTGTGGCCACTCCGGACGAATCGGAACCTACGGAGAGCTGGCAGCTTCTCGCGGAATGATTGGAGTGATAGCAAACAATGCTGGCGGAAACGGACAGTGGGTTGCCCCCTTTGGCGGCCGTAGCGGCCGACTGGCAACCAATCCGCTCTGCATTGCAGTTCCCGGACCGGGAGAATTTCCTTTGGTGCTTGACATGAGCACCTGCGTCGCTCCGGAAGGAAAAATACGCCACTATCATCAAAGTGAGCAGCAAACCCCCAACGGATGGTTGATCAATGCTGATGGCCTGCCCACGAATAATCCTGCCCTGCTCTACCAGGAGCCACGCGGTGCACTCCAGCCACTGGGAGATGAAGCTGGCTACAAGGGCTATGGTCTTGCAGTAATGATCGATATTCTGGCTGGCGCCTTGTCCGGAGCCGGTTGCTGCCGGGCAGACACCAGTCTCGCCAAGGGGCGCGGTCTAATCATGCTGGCAATCGATATCGAAGTCTTTACCACTCACCAACTGTTTGAAGAATCTGTGACTTTGCTGGCAGAACATATTCATCGCACACCGACGCGTCCAGGCTATGACACAGTTCTCCTTCCAGGAGAATTTGAATTTCGCAATCGACAACACCGATCTCTCAACGGGATTGACATTTCACCAGGCACCTGGAAAGCCATAGCTGAATTATGTCCACCCTAATCCAATGGCACTGCTAATTCGAATGAGACCCTTGCTGTTTTTTTATGCCTTCGTCCGCTAGACTGGGGTTACCTTAAACGATCTCAATCAACAATACATGTACCGCTTGAACTTTTTACATCGTGACTGCTGGCCACCCGGCAGATATCCATACATCTGGCACCGACCGGTTGGTCAGTCATTACTGGTGATCGTATTGCTATTTCCTGGTGTGGCGAAGATCTCCTTGGGTCGCTGGCTCTCCTTGAGCGTGATCATATTCATCTTGTTCTGTCTAACGTTCTTACAAAGAATTACCTAGGATTCGACCTATCGAAAGTACCTGTACGAGTCATACTCGATACTGATTATCAGGCCTGAGACATTAACTGACTCACGTTGTTCACCATTATTGATTTGATGAGAAAGTTTACCCCGTGTTAGAAACCGCAACGAAATTGAACGAACTGGTTACAAAAGCTTTCACCAATGCCGGAGTTCCACTGGAACATGCTGAAATTGTCAGCGACCACCTGGTTGCTTCAAACTTGGCCGGCCATGATTCTCATGGCGTGATGCGCATTGTCCAATATCTGGCCGCAGTCAAGAGTGGTGAGATTAATCCTACAACCCGACCTTCAGTTCTCAGTGACAGCCCTTCCGGGGCATCTCTGGCCGGCAACAGGGCCTTTGGTCAGATTGCCGGTCACGACTGTATGGCCCTGGCCATTGAGAAGGCTCGTGAGATGGGTGTTGCCGCCGTGACTGTATCGAATTGTTACCACAGCGGACGTATTGGCACTTATGCCGAACAGGCTGCAGCCGCAGGTATGATTGGTATCATCCTGGTCAATGCAGGTGGAGGTGGACAATGGGTGGCACCTTTCGGTGGAGCTGCTGGCCGGCTAGGAACAAACCCTATTGCAATCGGTGCTCCTTCGGGTGGCAAGTATCCGATCGTTCTTGACATTGCAACCGCCGTGGCTCCGGAAGGAAAAGTACGTGATTACCGTAACCGGCAAAAAGAAGTCCCCGCAGGATGGATTCTTGATCACCAGGGGCGGCCCACTACGAATCCCAACGATCTTTACGAACCGGCTCCCGGTGGATCGCTGCAGCCACTAGGTGGATCCGCAGGCTACAAAGGGTTCGGACTCTCGGTGATGATTGACATTTTGGCTGGTGGCCTTTCAGGAGCGGGTTGCTGCCGGGCAGAAGAGGTAGCGGCTAGTGACGGTATCACGATGCTGGCCATTAAAATTGAGAACTTCGCTGCAGCCGGCAGTTACTATGATCAGGTAAAAGCCCTGGTCGAACACTTAAAGTCCTGTCCTCCGGCTCCAGGCTTCCAAGAGGTATTCGTACCGGGTGAACATGAGTTCCTTCGTCGTGAGCAGCGATTGGCCGAGGGAATTGAAGTTGACGATGTTACCTGGACAGCACTGACCGAATCAGCTTAAGGCGCACTTTCGGTGCTTCTTGAGGATGTCGCTGTAGCCGTCCGGGGTCAGACACCCGGCAACGTAGCTTATGCTTTCGCAAACCAGTCCGGTGATTGGGGCAACTTCGATTTCCGTCTCAAGCCCGACAGCGAGGCGATTGACATGGGGATTCCATTGCCCTTGGTGACGACCGCGTACAAGGGCACGGCACCCGACACCGGGGTGCTCGAATTCGGCGAGGACATGTATGGCATAGAAGGTAAATTTCCGCGTCTGCCAGGTTGGTTGCTCAAAGAGTGGCCACTGGGAAGGTCGCAACTGGAGATCCGAGCTACGAAAACTCCAACGGATTGAACGAGCTGCCTGCAGGGTGTGGTAGCGATGGCCATGGGTCGTCTCGTGCTGGTATACTGCTTTCACGAGTCCGTTGACCCGGATGGTGAAATCATCTTTAATATGCAGACCGATCTACTTGCCGACATCCAGTTTGAAGTTGATTCGATACTGCGGCGCAAGGGGATCTCATTGCGGATTCTCGAGTCATTGCCAATCACTTTTCGTCAAAAGTGCAGACCTCCATCGAGGAAATTGTGATGAAGGTGTCATTCTGGAAAGCTACACTGTTTCTTCTGACGATTACATCGTCGACGTTGTCGGCCGCAGAGCGTCCAAACATTGTCTTGATCATGGCCTACGACCTGGGATACGGCGACCTGGGTTGTTACGGATGTCCGGATATTCGCACACCCAATATCGATCGCCTGGCGCGCGAGGGCGTGCGGATGACCGACTTCTACGCGAACGCCTGCATCTGTACCCCGACACGTTACGCTCTCATGACTGGCCGCTACCAGCAGCGTGGAGGAATGGAATGGGCGCTGTTTTATCAGGAAACCGCCGCCGGCCTTCCGCCTGGTGGCATGACCATTGCCCACCTACTCCGAAACCGCGGCTATGCCACGGCAATCTCCGGCAAGTGGCATCTTGGCTATGACGACGACCGTGCACCCAATCACCAAGGCTTCGAACATTTTTTTGGGTTACGCGGTGGCAGTGTGAACTACTTCAAACATTTTGATAAGAAGGGTATCCACGACTTATACCTCAATGAACGGTCGGTCGAGATGGAAGGCTACATAACCGACTTAATCAGTGACTACGCGGTCTCGTTCCTACGAAAACTGCAGGACGAGCCGTTTTTTCTCTACGTTTCCCCCAACGCCCCGCATTTTCCTTTCCAAGGACCTGAGGATGCGGACAAACCCGTGCTTCCTGGTGGTAAAGGTTGGCACGATGGCACACGGGAAACCTACGGGGCAATGGTCGCTGGACTGGATCGTGGGATCGGCCGTATCCTGGTCGAGCTCGACAAGCTTGACCTGACCGACAAAACACTTGTCGTGTTTACTTCGGACAATGGAGGAGGAAACTATGCACGGAATCATCCCTTTTCCAAAGGTAAGGACATGCTTTGGGAAGGGGGCATTCGCGTGCCCTGTATCGCACGACTACCAAGGGTACTGCCGGCAGGCAAGACATCGCATCAGGTTGGCATCACGATGGATTGGACCACGACCATGCTTCAACTGGCAGGTGCCCAGCCTCCAAGCGACAAGCCGCTAGACGGTATCGACTTACTACCGATCCTCGCGGGCAAGCGCGCAAACATGCCGCGTACGCTGTATTGGAGACGCGTTAAAGAACCCTTTCGCAAACATGCCCAGCGGCATCGAGCAGTCCGAGATGGCCGTTGGAAATACATCGATCGTCCCAACGGCCGACAGTATCTGTATGATCTGAGCATCGACCCAGCCGAGACTTCAAATTTAGCGGAGCGCCAGCCTGCGTTCGCCCTCGACATGAAGAACCTTCTGAACGGCTGGGAAGCAGGCCTGGAGAATCCACCGAATCCGAACGAATAAAAAACAGATAACATGGGGGCCAGCTGCGTGATTGAAAAGACGAGTAAACAGGAGCTTACTAGACGGTAAGTTTGGCCGCTTGGGAAGAAACAAAGTTGTTCTAGACCCTGGGGAATATGAACGATAAGTTCAGTCACGCCCATCCGACATTACCTTTCCTGTTGCGCTGCTTTTACAATGTGGCTGTTTTACCTGACGGAATGTTCACGGTGGATGTCGAGAGCGTCGACGTCCGAACGCGCTCCGAATACGGGCTGGACAACAATCAGACGGCCAAGTTCGGGCGCAAATGCTTTGCGGTCGAATGACATCGTACAAGCCACTCATCGAACCGATGGCAAAGGTTCCTTCCGCAGTCACTACGGAAACGGTTTATTCCGTAATATCACTTACACAGCCACGACCGTTAAACTACAAAACCTGCTGGCCATCGAGGGTGATACTGACGGTGATGGGGACACCGATACGGCCGACCTGACAACGGGAATCATCAACTTCACCGGCGCCATGAATACTGCCGTGGCTGTACCTGAACCGTCATGTACGGTTCTGTTAGTACTGGCGATAGGTTGTCTGTCTGCCATGAGAACGATCAACCACCGCAGTAAGTTTTAACTGGCTTGCTTCCTTGAGCAGCCCCGCCGACACTCTGTTGAATGATTTCTGTTCTTTCGTCCACAACCGCCAGAAATGGATACGTTATCTGAAAAAGACGTTCTTGGGCTGTTGCACCGCAGCGGTCGTGTACCAAGTAGCATCATGCCAGTGCGCACGGGCGACAATCTGTTCGTAGGCGTTCCGTTGAGATTCCAACTGATCGGCCGGCAGAACACCAGGCAAAATAACGTGGCCATCCTGCAAAATTATTTTGTTGAGTGCGTGTCCTGGATCACGACTCACCACTGCTTTTCTTCGTACCTTATCGCAATTTGTCGATCAGGATGATCTCCGATTGCGTGGTGCCGTTGAAAGTGACCGGCAATCCTGCTGTCATCAACTGCGCCCCTGTGAGGGTCGTGTTCTGCGCCGGCAGGTCGGTGAACTGCACCCGGTACTTCTGATGTGACTGCAGCCGTTTGCAGCGCACCGTTGCACTTTTTCCGGCGGGCCCAAACAACATCACGACGCCGCGATCGGCAGTCGGACTGTAGTACTGGACTCCATCGAAACCGGACGCGACTTCGACAATGTTATGATAAAGGTTCCCTTCCCGGATCAGCGGCCGGATCTTGCTCTTGTAAATCGCCAGGTTGGCCTTCATGCAAGGAATCACGTGTGGCACGTCCGATGGAAACACCACATTCCTGGGATTGTACTTTGGCCCAATCGCGCCCACCCCGATCCAGGCTCCACTCATCAAGGTGCTACGATGCCAAAGGTTGAAGCGATCCTCATCGCCATCACTGGCAACTTGGATGGGAATCATCGCACAAATTTGCGCAGGCGGAATTGAATAGGACAGGGTATAAAATTGTTTCCTTAAATTCGCAACATTATATTCTTCCCAAAGATCTGTCAAAGACGCATAAGTCATAGTGTGGAAATCCGGAGAGGCAGCACAAAACTGGAATCGATAGTGCTTGGGACAGTTGTCTTGCGCCCAAGCCTGCACATTCAGATCTGCCACTTGAAAGTCATTGCGCCACATGTCGAGCTGGTACTCTTTCCAAAACGTAACCAAACGTTCTCGGGATTCCCAAGTGATGTGATTCATCAGGTAAAGGTTGAATTTCAAGCCATTGGCATGCGCCAACGGTCCCATGATTTTCGTGCCGCTGGGCCACTCACCGGCAATTTCAGCTTTATCCCAATACGCGTCCACCTCGGCACACTCAATTCCAATGTCGGCCAGCCCCTCCGTTTCAATTCCCTTTCGGTAGGTAGCCTCGTCATTCCACCAGACTTCCTTCTGCGCTGCAGCTGATTTCCCGTAACTCCACATCCCCCCGTACTGAAGCCAGGGAGCCAGGGGATCGTTGCGATGGTTGGCCGGTGTTTTGTTATTCCAAAACCAGCGTTTGAACCGGTTACTGCCATCATCCACATCTCCCTCGTAGACTCCCAAATAGGTCGGCCGCATCATGACGCTTTGCCTACTCGCAATGGCAATATTATTTCCGGGACGATAAGCAGCACGCATGATAAACCGTGGCGTCTTGGAACGCGTTTGGATTTGAAATGAGAAATGCATCTTCTCTTCCATCCCCAGGTACACCCCACCCGTGCCCCGGTCATCCAAAAGCACCCACGGTATCCACTGTTTCAACTTGCCGCCGGTGGCTGCGAT
>PBMU01000043.1 GCA_002722775.1 Rhodospirillaceae bacterium | reverse complement strand
TAACGAGATACCGACAGTTCTAATGGTGGCGATCGTGTTCGTCGTCGTGCTTAAGCCAGGTTGAGTGGTGCCGGTGTTTCAGAGAATGACGTTTGACTTCTATGCAATGTTTAGGTACATGCTCCGTGCTTGTGCGGGGTTTCTAAGCCCGCTTTCCGTCGAATTTAGTCCTAAAAGTTTAGGTGGATGTGCGGACGGAGATACCAGCGTTCAGACGATTCTCTGTTTTTACCTTCATTAGAAAATACGAGCTATATGCATCTTCAAGAGCTCAAGACTAAGACGCCGGCCGATCTCCTTGCCTATGCGGAGGAGTTAGAGATCGAGAATGCCAGTGTGTTGCGGAAGCAGGACATGATGTTCGCGATTCTCAAGCAACTGGCGGAGAACGAAGTCCCAATCTATGGCGAGGGGGTTCTAGAAACTCTATCCGATGGTTTTGGGTTCCTGCGATCACCAGAGTCAAACTATCTGCCTGGTCCAGACGATATTTATGTATCGCCAAGTCAGGTTCGGCGGTTTGGTCTAAGGACAGGCGATACAGTTGAGGGGCAGATTAGGTCTCCAAAGGATGGTGAGCGATACTTCGCGTTACTAAAGGTAAACAAAATCAACTTTGAAGAGCCGGACGTTGTTCGCCACCGTATCAATTTTGATAACCTAACACCTCTTTATCCGGATGAAAGGCTGGGGCTGGAAATCGAGAAGGTAGCCGCTAAGCAGGGCGACCCCAGTTGCCGTGTGATCGACCTAATTTCCCCTATTGGCAAAGGACAGCGGGCGATAGTTGTAGCCCCACCCAGGACTGGTAAAACGGTAATGCTACAAAACATTGCCACCTCAATTGCTGAAAACCACCCAGAGGTGTACCTAATCGTGCTGTTAATAGACGAGCGGCCTGAGGAAGTGACCGATATGGACCGTACAGTAAATGGGGAGGTAATCAGCTCAACATTTGATGAACCGGCGAGTCGACACGTTCAAGTCGCGGAAATGGTGATAGAGAAATCTAAGCGTTTAGTGGAGCACCGCCGCGACGTCGTTATTCTTTTAGATTCTATTACCCGACTCGCGAGGGCGTACAATACAGTTGTGCCATCATCTGGCAAGGTTCTTACTGGGGGCGTAGACGCAAACGCGCTCCAGCGCCCTAAAAGGTTCTTTGGTGCTGCTCGGAATATCGAGGAAGGAGGGTCTCTATCGATCATCGCAACGGCGTTGATTGATACTGGATCACGCATGGACGAGGTTATTTTTGAAGAGTTTAAGGGTACTGGAAACTCTGAGATCATTCTTGACCGCAAATTGTCCGACAAGCGTACCTTTCCAACAATTGATATCACGCGGTCCGGCACGCGAAAGGAAGAGCTGTTGGTCGATAAGGGAACACTTGCAAAGATGTGGGTGCTACGTCGGATTCTTACGCAAATGGGCACTGTGGATGCAATGGAGTTTTTGCTTGATAAACTCAAAACATCCAAAAACAATGCCGATTTCTTCGACGCGATGAATTCCTGATTTAAAAACCATCACTGTCAAGGTAACAACACCGTTGAACCCGTCGTTTGACGGCCCTCGAGATCTTCATGGGCCTTGCGAGCTTCAGTTAGACAGTAAGTCTGGTCGATATTGATCTTGACCGCACCGGTCGAAACAACTGCAAAAAGATCTTTGGACATGGCGCGAAGATTAGTCGGCGAGCTAGCGTAATTGAACAAAGTAGGCCGGGTAACAAACAGTGATCCTTTCTGGGCGAAGACACCAAGATCAACTGGGGGAATAGGGCCCGAGGCCTGTCCAAACGTGACGAATATACCAAGCGGGCGCACGCAGTCCAGGGACGCGGGAAAGGTCGCTTTTCCGATGGAGTCGTAAACCACAGGGAGCTTGGCGCCACTGGTGATTTCGTCGACTTTGGTGACAAAGTCGTCGCGAGTGTAGACAATTGGGTAATCACAGCCGTTTGCTCGAGCGAGCTCTGCCTTATCATCAGTGCTCACAGTGCCAATTACCGTGGCGCCCAGCGTTTTTGCCCACTGGCAAACAATTAGCCCGACCCCGCCAGCGGCGGCGTGGATAAGGATTGTATCACCGGGGGACACTTTGTGAATTTGGCGTATCAGGTACTGCGCAGTTAGTCCCTTAAGCATCATCGCTGCAGCTTGTTCATCAGTGATGCCCTCGGGGATTTTGACTACTTTTTCCGCATCGATTAGGCGCGCCTCTGCGTAGGGGCCGGGGGGCGGTGAAGCGTAAGCGACCCGGTCACCTTCGGAGACGCCTGAAACACTAGGACCGATGGCTTCGACTATTCCCGCGCCCTCCATGCCTATTCCAGACGGAAGGGGCAACGGGTAGAGGCCGCTTCGATGGTATGTATCGATGTAGTTTAGGCCGATGGCTGTGTGGCGTACTCGGATCTGTTCGTTCTCCGGGTCCGGGACATCAAGATTGTCGACGCGAAGCACTTCTGGGCCACCGGGTTCGTGAAACCTTACTGCCTTAACCATTTCGATTTTCCATTTAGCCTAGGTGGGATTTGAAGAAAGCAGCCGTGCGACCGTTAGCGCGGTCCGCAGCCCCTTTGTCATAGTGTTCGCCGCCAAGTCGGGCGAAGGCATGATCTTGGTCATCGTAGGTGTGTACTGTGCAGTGGGGATGACCCCGAAGTCTGGCGTTGATAGCTGCCTGCGCTTCGGGTGGGACAAATCCGTCCTTAGCCGCGATATGTGAGAGGTATGGGGTGTTAATTTTGCCAGACTCGTCAAGCAGGGACTCAAGGCCGACACCGTAATAGCTTACATTGCAATCAGCATCCGTTCGGGTTGCCATTAAATAAGCGAGCTTGCCGCCTAGGCAGTAACCGACCGAGCCAACACGGCCGTTGCAATTCGGTAAGGCACGCAGATGCGCGAGAGTTGCAGCTAGATCATCCACGCCCTTATCGGTGTCGAACTTTCCGAAAAGATCGAACGCTTTGTCCCATTCAGCTTGGGACTGATCGGTGATGTCGACGCCGGGCTCGATGCGCCAGAAGATGTCTGGACAGAGCACGCTATAACCATCGGCCGCGAAACCGTCAGCAAGGTCGCGCATTACCTTATTTACCCCGAAAACTTCTTGAATCAGAACTATACCCGGAACAGCGCTGCCACCCAGTGGGGCTGCCTGATAAGCCTGAAAACTTCCGCCATCACCGGCGTTTATCGTGACATAGGTCAAGTCGTCCTCCCGGCAGTCTTTGAAACTGATAAGGGAGCCTATCGCGGAGCGTGAAAGGGAGTCCATGGCGAAGTCTCGAACGGGGCCTTCGCGATACAGCACGGATATCTGGGGAGGCAGATCATGCGGGGGGATGTCTAGAAGAGGCGCCTCTGACCAGATTCATGATCAAGCAAATAGGCTTTGGTTTCTAAGCCCCGGCCGCCGGAAAAACCAACCAGCTTGCCCCCGCCTCCGACTATTCGGTGGCACGGCACGATTATGGGTATAGGGTTCTGACCACACCCGGAGCTGAAGCGGGGAGCCCGAGAGGGCTAGAGGAACCGTGAACTCCCTAAGATCTTGGGCAAAATAAGCCTGGAGCTCATTGGCAGCAGCGCGACAGACAGAATCGATGCTTCCCTTTTGGTGGGGGTCTTCGAACTTGCGCCAAGAAACAGAAATAATTGCGGACCCGTTGCTCTGGATCTGTAGAGCGCCGATTGGGGTGACAGTGGATAGAGATAGCATCTCGCCTCGGATCATAGTTGAAATAGGGACCTTATCGAGATTAATTCGCTGTTTGCCTCAGGGAGATATGGGACCCACTATGATCGATATATCTCGAGAGACGATTTTCGCGTTGGCAAGTGCGCCAGGGCCGGCAGGGATCGCGGTGTTTCGGGTATCTGGACCTCGTGCGCGGCATGTTGCGGAGATTTTCGATTTCAGAATGCCCTGTGCCCGGGTGGCGTCTTTGAGGCGACTGTCTGTGGCCGGGCGGCAAGTCGATGAGGGCGTGGTGGTGTGGTTTGATGCGCCAAATAGTTTTACTGGCGAAGCAACGGTTGAGCTAAGCGTTCACGGCGGGCGGGCTGTGTATGACTCCGTTTTCCGTGCCCTTGATCACGAAGAAGGGTTTCGACCAGCGGTTCCCGGAGAGTTTAGTCGCCGCGCAGTGCTGAATGGGCGACTTGATTTAACGGCGGCAGAGGCGATTAATGATTTGGTTAACGCTGAGACAGAGGCACAACAGGATCTTGCCCTGCAGCAGATGGCGGGGAAATTGGCGGATCAGTTTAATGATTTCCGGAAAGATGTACTAGCCGGTCGCGCACAACTCGAGGCGTATATCGATTTTACAGACCAGGATCTCCCGGGCTCGGTGATAGAAGATGTTGTTCCGCACCTCGCGAGGTTGGGGCGGGAAATGCGATCTTTTTTGGATGATGGCCGACGGGGTGAAAGGCTTCGCTCCGGGCTAAGGGTGGCGGTGGTCGGGCGGCCAAATACTGGCAAGTCGTCTTTTGTAAATTGGCTGGCAGAGAGAGATGTGGCCATTGTGTCAGAGCATCCCGGCACAACCCGTGATGTTTTGGAGGTCCAACTGGATTTGGGCGGCTATCCGGTTATTGTCGCTGACACAGCGGGTCTCCGTGCCGTTTCTAATCCAGTTGAGAAGGAGGGGATTGCACGGGCAAAGTCCTGGGCGCAGAATGCGGACTTGCGGATCGTGATGTTGGATGCGAGCGATCAAAAAGATATAGATGATGGCTCTATACAGGGCCTTGATCCAGATCTGATCTTAGTAAACAAGATCGATTTGGAGCCCTTAGAAGTATGTCGTCACGGCGTGCTCGGCATATCTGTGACAAAGGAGATGGGATTGGCGGCAGCCGTTGCTGCTATGACGGGCCTCGCCAAAGGGCGGCTGTCCTGGGGCGGCGGGCCAATCATGACTCGTGAGCGTCACCGCTCGGCATTAACAGCCGCTGCGGCGGCTGTGGAGAGGGCGGGGGGCCTGCTCCAGAATCAGGATCCCATAGAACTTGCGGGCGAAGAGCTCCGGTTTGCTAGCGAGGCGCTCGGGCGTGTTACAGGTCATGTGGATGTTGAGGCGGTTTTGGATATAGTGTTTCGAGATTTTTGTATCGGAAAATGATGTTTCACGTGAAACAACTAATGGACGTTGATAGAGGGCCGCGCCTTTGACCCAGCCCTTTGGACCGGAGAGAGTTAATGCGTGATTCTTTCGATGTAATTGTCATCGGTGGTGGACACGCGGGATGCGAAGCAGCGGCGGCCAGTGCGCGGATTGGGGCGTCCACGCTTCTCTTGACCCACAAGATTGCGACGATTGGCGAAATGTCATGCAATCCAGCGGTTGGCGGTCTGGGAAAGGGGCACCTGGTTCGGGAGATAGACGCCCTTGACGGCCTGATGGCGCGGGCGGCAGATGCCTCGGGAATACAGTATCGGCTACTGAATAGAAGCAAGGGCCCGGCGGTTCAGGGCCCGCGGGCCCAGATTGACCGACGCCTCTATCGGGAGGCTATGCAGGCCCTGATCCTTGATCAGTTAAATCTAACTGTTCGGGAGGCCCCGGTAGAGGACATTTTAACCGACGAGGACCGCGCGGTTTCCGGTGTTCTCGCGGGTGACGGTCGGGTGTTTCGTGCGAACCAGGTAATTCTCACCACCGGCACGTTTCTGCGCGGCATGATCCACAGAGGCGAGGAGCGCATTCCGGCTGGCCGGATTGGCGATGAGCCGTCGCTTGGGCTATCTGCGACACTGCGGCGACAGGATTTTTCGTTAGGCCGGCTCAAAACGGGTACGCCGGCACGACTTATTGGGGGCAGCATTGCTTGGGCTAGCCTGGATGCGCAACCTGGTGACGTTCCCCCGGAGCCGCTCTCTTTTCTGACTGGGTCGATCTCCGTGCCACAACGGCCATGCCACATCACAGGGACTACGGCCAAAACCCATCAGATCATCCGAGACAATCTCCACCGTTCCCCGATATATGCCGGGCAGATAGAGGGCGTAGGTCCAAGATACTGCCCGTCGATTGAGGATAAGGTAGTGCGGTTTGCCGAGCGCGACCGGCATCAAGTGTTTTTGGAGCCGGAAGGGCTAGACACCGATCTAGTCTACCCGAACGGGCTTTCGACCTCAATGCCAACCCAAGTCCAGCTGGATTTCCTGCGGACTATTCCTGGGCTGGAGCGCGTGGAAATCGCGCAGCCGGGGTATGCGATAGAGTATGACCATGTGGATGCTCGAGAATTGACCCGAACGCTTGAGACCAGGAGGGTGGCAGGGCTGTTCCTGGCGGGCCAGATCAATGGCACGACGGGCTATGAGGAGGCTGCGGCGCAGGGGCTTGTTGCGGGCGCTAACGCCGCCCTCCGGGCGGCAGGCGATGCCCGAGGTTTTTTGCCGGACCGGGCGGACTCCTATATGGGTGTCCTGGTCGACGATTTGATTACTCGGGGTACGCTTGAGCCATATCGGATGTTCACATCTCGCGCCGAGTACCGACTGAGGCTCAGGGCGGACAACGCAGACAGGCGCTTGACAGCGATGGGTCTCGCCATCGGGCTGGTCGGGGAGTGGCGCAAGGCGCGATATCAAGAAAAAGTTCGGCGCATTAATGTTTCACGTGAAACATTAATGCGCCTTGTTGCCACACCAAGGGCCATCGCTGCAGCCAATATTCGTGTAAATCAAGATGGAGTAACCCGGTCGGCTTTTGATCTCCTGGGACAGAAAGGCGCGCCTTTGGAGCGGATAATTGATCTGTGGCCTGAGGTTGCGGGGCTCGATCGGGCAGCGCTAGAGGCGCTGCGGATTGATTCACTCTATGGTGGATACTTGGCGCGGCAGGACGCGGATATACGGGCATATCGACGAGACGAGCGCCTCCTTCTCCCCTCGGATCTTGATTTTTCAGCAGTTGGCGGGCTTTCCAATGAGGCCCGAGAGGCCCTGCGAGCCCGTTGTCCGGAAACCCTTGGTCAGGCGTCGCGGATCCCGGGCGTAACGCCGGCAGCTGTTCTTGCTCTTATGCGGCACGTTAAGAAGGGCCCTACAGGCACCAA
Organism: Rhodospirillaceae bacterium; assembly: GCA_002722775.1. Classification (GTDB taxonomy): domain Bacteria; phylum Pseudomonadota; class Alphaproteobacteria; order Thalassobaculales; family Thalassobaculaceae. The sequence goes on along the minus strand of PBMU01000043.1, from coordinate 15,883 downwards.
TACAAGCTCTAGGAGTTGAGCCTTGGCGGCCCCCCTTGAAGCGAAAGGGTTCTGGGCCATTACGGGTATTTCGGGTGAAACGGCTGAGCGGCTGAAGGCTTACGAATCCCTTCTACGAAAATGGCAAAAGGCCATAAATCTGGTTTCGAACCGAAGCCTAGAGGATGTTTGGCGCCGCCACTTTCTGGATTCAGCTCAGATTTTTGATGCGTTACCCCGAAACCCTGGGTCACTGCTTGACATTGGAAGCGGCGCTGGGTTCCCTGGCATGGTGCTGGCGATACTCGGTGTGCCCGGGGTGGTGCTGGTCGAATCGGATCACCGCAAGTGCCAGTTTCTAAGAGAGGTTTCACGTGAAACATCTACCGATGTTACGATTTTTGCTGGCCGGATAGAGGCGCTGGCTCCCAAAATTTTTGATGTAGTGGTATCTCGAGCGTGTGCGCCGCTTAATGTATTGCTAAAATATGCCCAGCCATACCTGGGACCAGATACGATTTGTATTTTTCTAAAAGGCCGCGCAGCCCCTGAGGAATTGACTACCGCAGAAAAACATTGGATCATGCGGTATTCGTTAATAAAGAGCATTTCTGATAGTGCTGGTATGTTAGTTAGACTGGAGGGGGTAACCGATGGCGGGATTGGGGATAAATAAGAAGCCCGTACCGCGGCCGCCTAGGGTTCTTGCGGTAGCGAACCAAAAGGGGGGTGTTGGAAAGACCACGACGGCGATTAATCTTGCTACGGCGATGGTCGCAGTAGATATGAAAGTGCTTATCATTGACCTTGATCCGCAAGGAAATGCGAGTACTGGACTTGGGATTCCACGTATCGGACGGGAGCTGGATTCCTACGCGGTGATAAGCGGAACAGCTAGCATGGCTGAGGCTACCCTGGAGAGTTCCGTGCCCGGCCTTTCCATCATTCCCAGTTCGGCCCACCTTTCTGGCGCAGAAATTGAACTGGTGACAATTGATAAGCGGGAGTACCGGCTGTGTCACCCAATGGAGCGCCACCTTGAGGGAGCTGGGGCTGAATACGACTACATACTTATCGACTGCCCACCATCTCTCGGGCTATTGACCTTGAATGCATTTGTGGCCGCAGACGCAGTGTTGGTGCCGCTGCAATGCGAGTTCTATGCGCTGGAAGGGCTCAGCATGCTTTTGAAGACGGTGGAGCGGGTGCGCCGCGCATTCAATCCGGACTTGGAGATCCAGGGTGTGGTGCTGACCATGTTCGACCGCCGTAACAATCTTTCCGAACAGGTCGCGGCTGATGTCCGTGAACATCTCGGTGATAAAGTTTACGAGACTGTTATTCCCCGCAATGTAAGGGTTTCAGAGTCGCCATCGCACGGCTTGCCAGTATTAATCTATGATATGTGCTGTGCCGGGGCCCAGGCTTATATCCACTTGGCCGGCGAAGTGATCAAGCGTGAGCGGAGCCTTGCTGCGTGAACAGCCAAGAAACCACAGGCGGAAGACGTCAACAATTGGGCCGGGGCCTGTCCTCGCTTCTGGGTGACGATGATGAGCTCGCTCTAGCAAATAGACAGCGACAGACCCGGGCTATTCCAGTGGAACAGATCGATCCAGGCTCGGCGCAGCCAAGGAGGGTGTTCCAGGAACCCGAGCTCGACGCGCTTGCGCAAAGCATCCGAGAACGCGGCGTTTTACAGCCAATCTTGCTTCGTCGTACCGACAAAGAACGATATGAAATTATTGCCGGGGAGCGACGCTGGCGCGCGGCCCAAAGAGCCCAACTGCATGAGATACCGGCCTTGATTCGGGAGTTGAGCGACACTGAGGCCCTTGAGATAGCATTGATCGAGAACATCCAGCGCAGCGATCTTACGTCGCTGGAAGAGGCTCAGGGCTATCAGCGCCTAATTGAGGAATACGGTCACACCCAGGAGGCAATTTCTCACGTAGTTGGCAAGAGTCGCAGTCACGTTGCGAACATGCTTCGGCTCCTGTCTTTACCACCGGGGACCCGTGAACATCTGGAGGCAGGTCGTCTTTCCGCTGGGCACGCACGCGCGCTTCTTGTTGCGCTTGACCCAGACCGATTGGCCGACTACGTGGTCGCGGGCGGCCTGTCCGTGCGAGCTACGGAGAAGCTTGTGCATAGCCAAACAAAAACTGATGGAGCTGCGCGTCAGAAGCCCAAACATCGACCGCCTTCTGGCGGCACCGAACGTAACGCGGACACGCTGGCTCTGGAACAAAACCTTACAGAGGCTCTCGGTCTCACTGTCGAATTGACAATACGAGATTCCGAGCGGGGCGCAGTGACCATCCACTATCAGTCCTTGGAACAATTGGATAGTTTGTTAGCTCGGTTGTCGAATCCAGATGGGCCCGCCGTGAAGAACTAAAGTCTAAGACCCCAGACGATTGACTTCGGGCACGGTCGTCATCTTGGTTTCAATAATTACGAACAATACACCGCCAACGATATTGATCGACGCCCAACCCTAACGGCCGCGTAACAGCGTGACAATTCAATCAAATCCGATCCTGCCCTTGGTCCGATTGGATGCTCGGAACAAACACACTCCGATCAAACTTTGCGCACAAACGGCTTGATCAGGGATCCCTGTGGACTTGCAACGGAATTCTGCCTCGAAAAGCCGATCTAGCGCGGCCTCAAGCCGCCATACCTGCCAGCCGTACAGCTGAGACTCAAATCGGGCCCGCCGGTTACGGAATATCGGAGGTCGAAGAGATCCGATGGCGCTCTCAGGTTCGACGCCTGCCTCAAGCGCTAAAGCCGCTTGGTGCAGCCGTTGAAAATGGCCGATAGCCACGCGGACGACCCTAACAGGGCTCTCCCCAGTTGCGCTAGCACGGTGCAGCGACGCCTCCAATGCTGCAGCGTCGCCATCGGCAGCGGCATACGCGATATCCTCCATCGCCAACAGCCCACTGTCGCCGATGCTTTGTTGGACATTCTCGAGCGTGGCCGTGCACCCGGCCCCAAGGAACAGCGCAAGTTTTTCGAGTTCACTTCTAGTGTGACGACGATCGCCCCCAAGATTTTCAACAAGATATTCTAATGATTCGGGGTCTAGGATGACATCAAGTTCACCCAAGGTCCTGCGAACGAACGCCGCGAGACCCGGGCCATCGTCTCCATAACAAGCGATCGCTCCGAAAACGTCGGAGGTTTCAAAAAGCTGCCGCAGCTTGGAACGTGGCTCCAACGCACCGGCTTCCACAACGGTTAGAGCGTCGACCCTAGGAAGTTCGGCAATATCTTGAAAACGTTGAGCGAGGCCATCTGACGCGTCCCGCACCCTTATGAGGCGCTTGCCTTGGGTAAGAGACATCGCCGTCGCCGCGTCGAATAAAAGAGCGGCATCCTGGCGGATTTCATTATCTGTCAACAAGACCACGGAAAAGGGGTCCGAAAGATTTTCGACAGCCGACCGCGCAATTTCGGTTGCCGTCTCTTCAACATGTCCCGCGTCCGGGCCATAGACTAGGATCGCCCGCAGCGAGTCGGACCTGTCCTGTGTCAATCGCCCGAGGTTTTGTTGGTGGAACTTCATAAACTGCGTAAGGAAACATTTTGGCGTCGGAAGTACAGGCCGATACGCTGGCGGATATCATCGCTAATTTCATTTGCGGCCCGGGCCCGGGCCCCGGTTTCAGCATTGATATTGGCAAATTCGGATTCGACGATATTGAAGATGGTGGTCGATTCGCTTTTGCCCCGGGTCAATGTCTGGCCTGTTTTGACATCAGTTAAAACAAAATTAGCCCTGATACGCACCTTCGCGAACGTAGACGTTGCGTCCTGGAGGATGACTAAGTCCGCGCGATTCTCGATGAGCGACACGACTAAACGGTACATTGGTTGGAGCGGTTTTCCGCGTGGCGTGAGTTTGTCCCGAAGCCCATTACGCAAGATTTGCCCAACACGGTCTGGAATTGGCTCGATCCGAATTGCCGCTAAGTGATCAACAACGTTTGTTCCCTGCTCGCCAGTCCGACCATAAAGGGGCTGGAATCCACATCCCCATAACCCGGAGGTGGCCGCCACCATCAGACCAACTAGAGCCGACCGACGGGTTTGATCAGGCAACGACATTCACAATCCGGTTGGGCACGACGATCACCCGCTTGGGCTCGTTTTCGATCAGCAATCGGCGCACATTTTCAAGCGCCAGAGCTTTTTTTCGAACCTCTGACTCATCGCTGTCCCGGGCCATATCGATGGTTCCCCGCAACTTACCGTTTACCTGGACTCCGATGGTGATAGTTTCGTCCCTTACCATTGCCTCGTCATACAACGGCCACGGCTCGTCACAAAGAAACCCTCTGTGACCTAAGGCGCACCAGATTTCCTCAGCGATATGCGGCGTCATTGGTTCGATCAGGCGCAGCAAGATCTCGTAGCCATGGCGGATCATCCACGCCTCACCGTCACCTTCTCCTTTAAGGTCGCCGATCAAATTTGATAGCTCGCGGATTTGTGCTACGGCGCTGTTGAAACGCCACCGTTCGATGCTTTCTCCCACTGATTTTACAGTCTTGTGTATAACGCGTTCCAGTTGGATGGCTTGTACGGATAGCTTTTTGGGCCGGCTGGTTCCGACGGTTGGTAGGGGTAGAACTGGCTCTGTGATTCGGTGCCAAAGCCGGTTCAGATAGCGCCAGGCGCCCTCGACCCCAGCTTCGGTCCATTCGAGATCGCGCTCTGGCGGTGAATCGGACAGCATGAAGAGGCGCGCGGTATCCGCCCCGTAAGTATTTATTATTTCCTCGGGGTCAACGACGTTGCGGCGGGATTTACTCATCTTTTCTGTTCGCCCAACGGTCACTGGAGTGCCGCCCTCAACCGTGACTAGGGCACCACCGTCATTTCTGCATACCTGATCCGGAAACAACCAGCCGCTAGGGTCACGATAGGTCTCGTGACAAACCATGCCTTGGGTCATAAGGCCGGCGAACGGCTCATCGATCCCTATGTAGCCACATTGTTTCAACGCGCGCGTAAAAAAACGTGAATAGAGAAGGTGAAGGACAGCGTGCTCAATGCCACCAATGTATTGATCCACTGGCATCCAATAGTCGACAGCAGCGCGCCCAAAAGCTTCGTCCCCCAGCGGGTCGCAAAAACGAGCAAAATACCAAGAAGATTCGAAGAAGGTATCGAAGGTATCTGTTTCTCGTTGAGCAGGATTGCCGCAAGTTGGGCAGGCGACGTGCTTCCAGCGCGGGTGATTATCGAGCGGGTTACCAGGGGTGTCAAAATCAACGTCGTTCGGTAAGGTGACTGGAAGATCGGCATCGGGTACCGGAACAACACCGCAATCATCGCAGTGTATAACTGGGATTGGGCAACCCCAATAACGCTGGCGCGACACGCCCCAGTCACGCAGCCGGTAGGTGATTGTCCTCTGGCCCTTTTTTTCGGATTCTAGCTTCTCCACCATACGAGCCTTCGCATCTTCAATGCAGAGCCCGTCAAGGAAGTCGGAGTTGTAAATCGTCCCTGGTCCGATATAGGCCTCGTCGCCGATGGTAAAGGTGCCCACGTCAGCATCAGCCGCCAAAACAACCGGTATGACCGGAAGTCCATATGTGCGCGCAAAGTCGAGATCACGCTGATCATGTGCAGGGCAACCAAATATGGCGCCGGTGCCATAGTCCATCAGCACGAAATTAGCGACATAAATGGGCAGCTCCAGTCCATTTACCAGAGGATGTAAAGCCTTTAACCCAGTATCGTGGCCTCGCTTCTCCACCGTTTCAATCGCGGCTTCACTAGTGCTGAGCCGGTTGCATTCTGCGATAAAATTTGCGAGCGCAGTGTCATTTTGAGAAAGAGATACTGCCAATGGGTGATTGGCAGCGATCGCACAAAACGAGGCGCCGAACAAGGTGTCATGGCGAGTGGTGAAGACATCAAGTTGCTCGTCGCGTCCTTTTATGTCGAATAGAACATGGGCGCCGTCAGAGCGCCCGATCCAGTTGTGTTGCATTAGCCTGACACGGTCGGGCCAACGGTCGAGCGTTTGAATTGCGTCGAGTAGATCGTCTCCGTACTCGGTAATTTTCAAAAACCATTGAGATAGAAGCCGTTTTTCAACGGGCGCGCCGGACCGCCAGCCCTTGCCGTCTATGACTTGTTCGTTGGCGAGCACCGTGTTCTCTACAGGGTCCCAATTGACCCAGCCTTCCTTGCGATAGGCCAGCCCATTCTGCAGAAAATCCAAAAACATCTTCTGTTCGTGGCGATAGTAGTCGGGCCTGCAGGTGGCAATCTCTCGGTCCCAATCATAGGAAAGGCCCATGCCACGTAACTGAGAGCGCATGGCGGAAATATTTTCTTGGGTCCACTTCGCGGGATGAACCCGGCGTTCGAAAGCGGCGTTTTCGGCGGGCAGCCCGAAGGCATCCCATCCCATAGGATGCAACACGTTGAAACCCCGTGCCTTCTTATAACGTGCAACTAGGTCCCCGAGTGCGTAATTGCGGACATGCCCCATGTGAATGCGTCCCGACGGGTAGGGAAACATCTCTAGTACGTAGTATTTAGGCCTGTCCGGCTCTTCGGTGACGGAGAACTTTTTGGCCTCCTCCCACCGTCGCTGCCATTTCTTCTCGGTTTCTCGGACGTTGTAGCGGGCCATTTGGTGGTCTGCTCCGGTGGATACTTTATAAAATAGGTCAACATGGGGTTGGTGGCGTCCGTCCGCACGTCGCGCCGCCTTTGCTCTCGCCCGCAGCGATGCACCCCCTTAGTTGCTCTGTGGGACAGTGCGAATTCTCATCTCCCGCGCCCTCGTAAGGATTGCATCCTCAACCTGACGATCGAGCTTCTCATCAACGCGGGCGTCAACCCAGCCGCCGTTGACCCCACGTTGTTGTTTAAAGACCGTGGCTCGCACACCGTCCGCGCGTAACGCCCTATCCAGGATGAAAATGTTGACCTTGAAACGCTCCCCCCCATCGTTCGGGGGCGCGTACCAATCGGTGATGATCACACCCCCGAAGGGGTCGGCGGACTGAAGCGGCATGAAAGAGACCGTGTCAAGGGAGGCGCGCCACAGAAAACTGTTCACACCCACACCGGCCCCCCCACCGGGGCGGGCCTCCGGCGCTCCCGGCCCACCACCAAAAAGAGTCAACCCACCTTCGCCGAAAATACTTTCCTGTTTCTCATACGTCGGCAGTCCGCGGGGACCAGATTGGGGGTAATTGTACTCCAGATCGCCGCCCTCGCAATTGACGATCAACGCGATCGATGCAATGGCTAGGGCGGATCTAATAAAGTTGAAGCAAATCTTATTCATACTGGGGTTTCCCTGGCACAGCGTGGGAGTGAATTTAGCGTGCCCGGCATTGTCGAACAATCCGAATGCACCAGATTTCCGCCTGTTTTTGCTTCAGGACGGCCCTCGCCGCAAGGCAAATCGAATAAAAGCGGCTTAATGCCATGTGGCATTTTCGCCACATTGAGACAGATTTGCATCGTTGTGAGCCGCAGAAACGTTGACGGTTGTGGCCCGCCGCCGTAGTGATGACAATGACGCAAGCGGGTTGGGGGCTTTACGGTTTTCTACTGCCTTGTCGTTAAACACAGTCATTTACGTGACTCTCGGGAGAGTGAAGAAGATGAAAAAGGTCCTTCTCGGAACGACCGCGATCGTCGCCGCTGGCATGATCGCTTCGGCTCCGTCGGCGATTGCGGCTGAAAAGATCAAGCTGGGTCTCGGCGGTTACATGATCCAGGATTTCGGCTATGTCGCGAATGACGACAGCGCGACCGAAGACTTCAGCGGCTTCGATGTCAAGTCCGATGCAGAAGTTTTCTTCAAGGGTAAGACGACGCTCGACAATGGTATCAGTGTAGGTTTGAACGTTCAGCTCGAAGCCAACACCAGTGGTGACCAGATTGACGAATCCTACATTACCTTTAAGGGCGGCTTCGGTCAGGTCGACATCGGTTCGGAAAACTCGGCGCAGTACAAGATGCACTATGCACCTGCCGATTTTGGTATTGGCATCAACTCGGGTGACCAGTTCGGCTGGGTTAGCATGACATCGGACGCCCAAGGCGACAGCATCAATCAGGGAGCCGGTTATTTCCGCGGCCCGTTTGGTTCAACGTACATCGAGCCTACGCAGGCGAATGACTCCACAAAGGTGACCTATTACACGCCGCGTGTGGAAGGCTTCCAGCTTGGCCTGTCCTATTCACCGGACGCTAACCAGGACAGCAATGGCGGCGTGAACCGCGACGCTAACAATACCGACCTCGTCATGGCCGGCCTGAACTTCAACCGCAACTTTGCTAACTCGAGCAACTTCCGCGCCTCGCTCGGCTACGGCACGGTGTTGGATGAGATCGACGGTTCAGGTAACACTCCGACTTCGTTTAACGCGGGTGTCGGCCTCAAAGTTGGTGGCTTCGGTATCGGCGTTTCATACGCCAACTTTGACGATCATGGCGCGACGACCGGCCATGGCATCAATGGTGGTGTCAACTATAGCTCCGGCCCGTGGGGTATCAGTCTCTCTTACTTCCACGGCGAAAAAGATGGTATCAACACTGCCGGGACTGTTGATGGCGAAGGTCAGCAGGACACTATCCATCTGTCCGCCAAGTACGCGCTTGGCCCGGGTGTGACAGGTTATGGCACCCTCGGCCATTCAGAGTTCGAGACAGATGACACCGATCTCGTTAACGAGGATGCTGCTGAAGTTGAAGCAACCTACGTTGTCGTTGGTGTGAAGCTCGGCTTCTGATGCTTCGAAGAAAATAAGACTAAGAGAGAGGCCGCCTTAGGGCGGCCTCTTTTTTGTAGGCACCGCTCCGCGCGCTGATCGTTCCTGATTTCATGCTCGTCGAATTACGGGGTAAGTGCCCAAACGCACGATTAAAACCTCTACACCACTGAAGATACAGTTCTCTGAGCTTTTGGACACTTGTGCCCGTCACAATCCTGCTCTTCCCTCGGGTTAATGAAAAAATACGGGACCCACCTAACATCAGTGGTTCCGACCAATAGCAAGAGTCGCTTGCTAATAAACCCAGACCTAGACGCTGTCGGGACTTATAAACGAAACAACGCGGGTCAAGGTTGGCGTTGAGCGGGCTCTGGTCTATATCATAAATCACTTACTGTTAGATCGTGCACGCCGCGACGTATCAGGAGTTAATAGTGGAAATTTTTGAATTCTCTAATCTTTTCCGAAAGATATCACGAAGTGAATTCCTTGAGCGTTATCATGACAAAGCATTTTACCATGAGCCAGGCGCGATCGAGGACCTCTCATCCGTGTTTTCCTGGGATGGCGTGAACGATCTTTTTAACCGGCCGAAACTATGGAATGCCGAGACTATGGAATTGGCTATCAATGGCCAGGTTCTTGCCCCGACGCTATATTGTAGGCCAGCTATGGGACGTCTTGGGGACCGGATACTGCGACCTGATCGGGAAAAGGTTAACCACTTCCTGCGGAAGGGCGCCACTCTGGTGCTTGACTATCTGGAAGGTATTCATCCGGGTGTCAGGAAGGTCACTAATTGCATTGAACGACTGACCGGCACCGCAACGTCCGCTAACGCCTATTGTTCCTGGCAAAGCGTGCAAGGATATTCCTCACATTTCGATACCATGTGCGTGTTTGCTATTCAGATTGAAGGCGAGAAGGCCTGGAACATTTACAACGGGAGGGTGAATGAACCGATGGCAATCCCCGGCGCCCGCCCGTCAGACTTTAGTCGTGAGCAGCACGACAAGCAGAAAGGTTCGGTGGCCAGAAAGGTCGTGATGCGTCCAGGTGATGTCCTTTACCTGCCCCGGGGCCTTTATCATGACGCCATTGCAACCGAAACAGCGTCACTGCATCTTTCCTTTGGCGCGACCTATCTGGCGGGTTTTTCGGCGGTTAGCCTCTTGATCCACGAATTGCAGCGGGAAGAATTCTTTCGAAGGAGGCTGCCGCATTTTGACGATGGAGAGGCCCTTTCTGGATTTCTACGCGAGGTGGGCGAGCAAGTGGCCGCCCGAATGGCCGATGGCGGTTTTCACCGTCGCGTGGCTACTCACATGCTGGACAATCTGTCGGACAAGATGGCGGATCATCGTCTTCCGGCCCGAAATGCGGACCAATGCTTCCTGGTAACCCGACGCGAGCCCCGCCTGGTGAGGCGGGGCCAGGATTGGCGTCTGGAACTTGGCGATGCCCAGATCACGCTCGCCGCCGCCCTGGCGCCAATGGTCCGGCATGTTCTGAGCCGGGAGCTGGTGTGGATCTCAGAACTTTTGAGCCTCACTAAACGCCCGGAGGCGGAGGTTGTCGACCTATTGCGGGAAATGGAGCGCCACGCATTAATCTGGCCGATCGCGGCCTGAACCTGGAGGCGCTATCGTGAATGGCATCATCTGGCTTGCCTCCTATCCCAAGTCGGGGAACACCTGGCTCAGAGTGTTTATCGAAAACCTGTTCCGTAACACAGTCAAACCAGCTGGCATAAATGATCTAGGGATCGTGAAGTACGGCGACAACATGTATTCGCTCTACGAGCGCGTCGCGAGCCGTAAGCTTACGGGAGCGAGCGATGCCGAATTTCACCAATTACGCGGCCCAGTGCAGAAATTTCTCGCCTCACAGCCGGAAACAACCATCGTAAAAACCCACAACGCTCTAATAACGCATGAAGGCGCGCCACTTATCCATTTAGAGTACACAGCAGGAGCCGTGTACTTGTTGCGTAATCCCTTCGACATGGTCGTTTCCATGGCACATCACTATCGAACGAGTTACGATGATGCGATTAGAGGGATTGCGTCATCGAACCACCACACTCCGACGACACCGGCTGCGATCTTTCAGATATTGGGCGGCTGGACAAACCATCACCGAAGCTGGTTTGGTGTGGATAACTTTAGCCCTCTTCTGCTTCGTTATGAGGACATGGTGCGGAGCCCGATGAAGGTGTTCGGGCGGTTTATGAGATATCTCGGACTACCCAAAAATCCAGAACGCCTCAAGCGCGCAATCCAGAATAGCAGTTTCACAGTGGTCGAACGCCAAGAAAGAGAGGGAGGTTTTAAAGAACGCGTGCATGCCGATCACAAGTTTTTTCGTGCCGGCGGTGTCGGCCACTACCGTGACGTTCTTGATGACCGGCAAATTGGACGCATTATTGATGCTCACGGGGAACTTTTGATAGAGCAGGGTTACATCAATAAAAGTGGCCGCCCGAAGGTATGAGAATCTGACAATAGTAACAGGACGGTCAGAACAAGAAACCCACTTTCAAGGCCATGCCCAACCCCCAGTACGCCACAACAAAGGACCAAGCGTTTAGCTGCCTGGCCGTGGTATCCTTTCGAGGCACATGGGGATGTGGAGACTGAAATGACGGACATGGTGGACCATAGGGGGCCGGTCTCTTTGGAGGCGGAAATCGCAGGGAATCTCGGGATGATCGCCGAAAAGATTGTGGGCGCAACCATATCAGTTGGTCGGGATCCAAATGCGGTATCGCTGGTTGCGGTGAGCAAAGTGCAGCCGATCGAGCGGGTCGCGGCCGCGCTCGCTGCCGGACATAGACTTTTTGGAGAGAACCGGGTGCAGGAGGCGCAGGCAAAATGGCCGACTTTGCGAGAGCGTTATCCGGATTTGACCCTACACCTTATAGGGCCCCTACAGACTAACAAAGTGCGCGATGCTGTCGCTTTATTCGATGTCATTGAGACGGTAGATCGGCCAAAGCTTGCTAAAGCGCTACGTGAGGAAATGGATCGCCAAGGATTAAATAGAACTTGCTTTGTCCAGGTTAATACGGGCGAAGAGCCTCAGAAGGCGGGTGTTCCACCGAATGAGGTAGATGCGTTTGTGGCTTTTTGTCGCGACGAGGTTGGACTGGATGTCGCGGGCCTAATGTGCATTCCACCGATAGATGACGGGCCGGCTTTGCACTTCGCATTGCTCCGTGAAATCGCCCGGCGCGTCGATGTTGAAGAGTTATCCATGGGCATGAGTGGCGACTTTGTGACGGCGATCGAATTGGGCGCGACCCTGGTTAGGATCGGCACAGCCGTCTTCGGTACGCGGGATCGCTCGAGCCAATGACTTAGTCCATCGCCGGAGCGACATGGAGCATGTCACCCGGTCCAAGGTCACGCACAATCTCTAGGAGATCATTTATTGCTAGCGCGATGCAACCAGCCGTTGGGCTGTCATAGGCTGGACGCGCTACGTGCAAGAATATCGCACTTCCGAGACCGGGCACTGGAGGATGGTCGTTGTATCCAACCTCGAGGACGAGGTCATATAAGCCATCGGTGCGCCAGAGAATCTCGTGGCTATATGGATAAGGCAGTGTTACTAGCCGATTATAATATTCTGTATCGCGGGGATCGTCCGACCAGCCCATGTCGCGCGTGATCTCCACAACGGTGAGTCCGGTGTCCGGGGCTGGTGTTCGATCCGGTCGGTAGAACACCCGGCGAAGTGGCCAGGCCCCTATAGGGGTCGCACGATCGCCCTCCCGTTTCTCCGTCGTAACGCCGCCGCTGCCGATGCAGCAACGAAAGACACGTCCATTTGAGCGCAACATGGAACTAGTTGGGTCTGTTGATGGGTGAACCGCTATGATCATGACGAGCACTCAAGAAGTGGCCTGGGACCGAAATTTCCCTACATAATTTCTGGCAGACCGTGCCGCCAAGGGATCCGTTAAAACAAGTGGCCCGCTCTGTCCGCCTTGGTCTGAAGATAGTGCTCATTGTGTCGGTTGGACGGAAAAACGTGGGAGACCCTTTCCGTGACCTCGATGCCCGTCGCTGCAAGCTGCGCTATCTTGTCGGGATTGTTGGTGAGTAGGCGAACATGGGACACGCCGAGTTGGCGCAGCATTGCTGCGGCTGGCGTGTAGAGCCTCTCGTCGGCGTCGAAGCCGAGCTGTTCGTTAGCATCCACCGTGTCAATACCACGGTCTTGAAGTGTATAGGCGCGCAGTTTGTTGATCAATCCGATGTCACGCCCTTCCTGGGCGAGATAGAGCAGGATACCGGCACCGTGACTTGCAATTTCGCTGATAGCGCCACGCAGTTGGTCCCCGCAGTCGCACCGAAGGCTCCCTAAAAGATCGCCTGTGAGACACTGCGAATGCAATCGCACCAATACCGGACCCCCGGCATCGGGTTCCCCGATTACGATTGCCACATGCTCGTCGCCACCATCGAGCGGTCGAAAAGCGACTATCCGTGCATGTTCTGCGTCGGCCAAGGGTACGACGGCGTCGACTGCCTTGACCAGACGATGGGCTCGCAAGTCTGGATATACCGCTACCTGCCCTGTTTCGACTAACAACAGTCCGATATCACGGCTCCAGTTAGCGAGCCGATCGACATCAACAGCGGTTGCGCGCGCGAACAGGACCGCAGGCAACAACCGGGAAAGCTTGACTAATTGAATAGCGCTCTCCGCTAGGCCGCCCTGGCGTTCGGGTATGATTGACAGAGCCCGAAGCTCAGCGTTTCCCCCAATACTAGTTGTGGGATCGACGATCCGGCGCACTAAGTCAACGTCGACTGTCATTGGGAGTGCCACGCTCTGCACGGGGGCGTCTGCATGCTGTGGTTTAAGCGCTGCAATTCGATTGAGTGTGAGGCCAAGGGAAGGTTGAGACCCGGTCAGCCGACCGAGCATGCGCAAGCTTTCCACCGTGGTCATCTCGGCGGCTTGGATCATCATGGCGGTGCGGTGCGTGGTGTGTCGCAGGATAACCATACCGCCACGCCGAAGGTCTGCGATGGCACGGTCGACTGCGGTTTGGGCTGGAGACGTTGTTGGGATCGACGGTGCGTCTCCGCCCTTCGAGATATCGTAAGGATCGTCCATAATATCGCCATGAACATCAAGGCGCCCGATCGGTCAAGACTTCTTGCAAGCCCCGTGAACTTGGGACAATGTCGATCCAACACGGGGGCCCGGATAAAAGATATTGGAGCTGGTTATGGCCAATGCGGAGACAAGCTTTCGGGGCTATGACCAAGCGGCGCTTGACCGCGAGTATAATAACCGGGTCAAAGTACCGGAAGCCGGGGCAATTTCGGAGCGTTGGATAGCCGATGGTCAGACGGCCCGCCGGAGCATGTCTTGCATGCTGGATATCCCTTATGGCGAACATGAACGTCAAAAGGTCGATATATTTCCAGCCACGGCGCTGAAGGCGCCGATTCTCGCTTTTATCCACGGCGGGTACTGGCACATGCGCGACCGAACATTGGCACACTTTGTTGCACCGTTCTATGTTGCGGCCGGCGTAAATTTTATTAGTATCGGTTATCGTTTGTGCCCGGAAGTGACTGTAGGCCACGCGGTGGCCGACGCTCGGGACGCACTGGCCTGGATCCACGGAAATGCAGCGGAGCAGTTCGGCGGCGACCCGGATCGCCTCTTTGTCGCGGGGCATTCGGCCGGGGGTCATTTGGCTGCGATGATGTGCTCGTCGGAGGGAGCTGAAGGGGGCGTGATCAAGGGCGGGTGTTCGATCAGCGGCCTGCATGACCTTGAACCCATTCGACTTTGTTACTTAAATGATTATCTTCATCTCGACGAATCTTCGGCCCGGGCCTTAAGCCCGGTAGCGCTTGCGAGGAGGGCGGCGGCGGGTGGTTACAAACTGCCGCCTCTGCTGTTGACGGTCGGTGGTAACGAGGGGCCGGAGTATCTGAGACAACGCGATGATCTGGCAGCCGCGCTCAAAGCAGCGCGGCAACCGGTTCGCATTGTCGACAACCCTGGGACCAATCATTTCACCGCCTGTGAGGCATTTTGTGATCCTTCGCACGCACTCTCTGAGGAGATGTTGCGCAGGATTCTCGCGCCTCAGTTTTAGAACGGGGCCGTGCGATGGCCGAGGCGCGTTGGGGTGGGTTTGTACTCGCTAAGTCCGACGAAGTGGTTGAGATTGAGAACAGCCTTTATTTCCCGCGTGAGACGGTTCGTATGGACTTGCTCTCGGCAACGGTGACGCGAACCCGATGTCCATGGAAGGGTGAGGCAACGTACTATACGATCACTATTGGCGGTGACTCGCTGGTCGACGCCGCCTGGAGCTACGAGGCCCCACGATCTCGCGGTCGCGCGATTAGTGGTTACGTGGCGTTTTGGAAGAAGGTAAAAATATCACGGGGACCGTTGTGATCTCGTTGAGCCTAGTTTTAGTGATGTGCCGGGCGAGTTAAAATATGGTTGGGCGATTGAATGACAATCACAAGCGAAAAAATAGTCCTTTTGATTACCGCTGACGACCTCCTCCGTGACACACTTGGCGAACAGTTAAAGTTGAACGACGAGTTCCTCACCAAGACGGCGGGGACGGGCGCAGAAGGGCTTGAGCTTTCCAAGTCTGGCAGTTTCGATCTCATTCTTTTAGACGCGAATCTCCCGGACCTAGATGGACGCGATGTTTGCAAAAGGATGCGTCGTTATGGGCTGATGGCGCCAATCATAATCCTGACCGACCAGAATAGTGCCGCCGACCCCATTCTGCGGACACTTACGGGAGTAAATGATAGCGTCACTAAGCCATTCAAGTTAGCCACTTTGCTGGACCGTATGCGCTCACATTTGCGAAAGCAAGAGCTGGGCGCCGATGAAGTTTTTTCCATTGGCCCCTATAGTTTTCAGCCTAGTATGAAACTAATGGTCGACGAGTTACGCAATCGCAAAGTTCGCTTAACCGAAAAGGAGGCTGCGATTTTAACGTACCTCTATCGAACCCGCGGCCGCATAGCGAAGCGCGAAACGCTGCTGGATGAAGTCTGGGGGTACAACGCCACCGTCACGACGCATACGCTTGAAACCCATGTGTATCGGCTGCGACAAAAAGATCGAACCAG
>PBMU01000042.1 GCA_002722775.1 Rhodospirillaceae bacterium | reverse complement strand
TGACCGCTGGGGCGTTTGATGTTGCACTCTAGGACGAAGCATCGGGGTCGCCGCCTTCGGGGCAATTTTGATAGGCTTGGGGACAGTATAACTCCCACGCGATTCGGCTCCCGGAATTCCTTCGTCGAACGCGGTGATGAAGGCAAAGTGGAAGGTCATAATTCTCTGCAGATACCGGTCATCGGCCGGGCGTTAAACCGGCTCGGCCCAAAGGGTCGTTTTCTTGGCATTGCGCTAATTATCGCCGTGGGGATCACCCTGTTCTGGGTATACACCGAGCGTAAGATAGGCGCTGACTACTTGGTCGCCGACAGGCACAACCCCGCACAAATCTCGCTGGGAAGAACCCTATATCGGGCAAACTGCGCCTTTTGTCATGGGGATAAACTAGAGGGCAAACCGGGTTGGGAAGAGGCCTATCCGCGCGGTGGTCGGCCCGCCTTGCCGTTAAATGGGGATGGGACAATCGTTCGGCTTTCGGACCATGACCTCTTCAATGTCACCAAATATGGTGGCCAGTCATTCTCACCTGCTAGCTATAAAAACGACATGCCTGGCTTTGAGATGCAGTTGAGTGACGCCGATATGTGGGCGATCTTAGCCTATGTGAAGAGCACGTGGACGGAAGATGTCATCGAGGAACAACGGGCGGCGACCGAGGAGCGGAATGACTGACGATAAAGTGGCGGAAGCCACCAAGGGGGGAGAAAAACATGAGTGAACGGTTTAGTGATGCTAGCATCGCCGAGATCATGGCAGTTCTGAAAGACTATTTTGACGGGCTTCACGATGGTGATCTAGAGAAGTTCGAACGGGTATTCCATGAGAATTCCCACCTTTATTTCACCGATGGTAAGACCGTCACAGATTGGCCGAGGGATACATATCTTGAGAAAATCGCCGCCCGAGAATCGCCAGCTTCCCAGGGATTACCGCGCCACGATAGTATTTTGTCGATTCACAAGGCGGGACCAAACACCGCGCTCGCAACGGTCAATTGCGCTATCCCGCCTAGGTATTTCACCGATTATCTGACCCTGGTGAGCACGAACCGAGGTTGGCGAATTATCTCGAAGACCTTCCACACCGAAACCCATGACTAAGTTAGAGGTGATGCTATTCAGGGCACGCTTTCGATCCGTAGCACGTTGGTTGAGCCAGGGGTCCCCATGGGTACGCCAGCGGTGATAATGATCATGTCTCCCGATGCAGCCAGTTCTTCATTTCGGGCGGTTTCAACTGCGCGTCGGACCACCGCCGAGAACCGTTCTTCTTGTTCAATATGGACCGCATGAACGCCCCACGCTATCGCTAGCCGGCGCGCAGTTCGTAAGCTAGAGGTCACACAAAGTATTGGTACGCCGGGCCGTTCCCGGGAGGCGCGAAGCGTGGTCGAGCCGGATGTAGTGTATGTGACGATACAGGTGGCGCTTATCGTGTGGGCGACTTGGCGCGCAGCGAGCGTGATAGCGTCAGAGACGGTTGGTTCCGGCGGCTCGTGGCTTGCCTCGGTGATCACCTGATAGGTATCGTGGCCTTCGACTTCCCGTATTATTCGGTTCATCATCTCGACCGCCGCGATAGGATGGTCGCCGGTTGCCGTCTCGGCCGACAACATGACGGCATCGGCCGATTCGTAGACCGCTGTTGCCACGTCCGACGCTTCGGCCCTGGTCGGCGCGGGTGCGTGAACCATTGAATCCAACATCTGGGTCGCTACTACGACGGGTTTGCCAAGATGGCGGCAAAGCTTAACGATATGCTTTTGGAGGCCGGGCACTTTTTCGGGAGGAAGTTCGACGCCAAGGTCGCCTCGGGCAACCATGACGGCATCGGCCACCTCGACAAGCTCGTCCAGATGTTCGATCGCAGCTGGTTTCTCCAGTTTGATCATGATTGAGGCGCGGCCATCGATCAGCTTGCGCGCCTCGGCCACGTCCTCGGGGCGTTGGACGAACGATAGGGCGATCCAATCGACGCCCAAATCTAGAGCGAAATGGAGGTCGGTGCGGTCTTTCTCGCTCAATGCGGAAAGGCGGACTAGCACACCCGGGACGTTGACGCCCTTTCGGTCGGAAAGTATGCCACCTATCTTTACCTCGGTGTCGATCGTCGATTTGCTGACTTTATTTACCCGCAGTCGAATTTTGCCATCGTCGAGCAGCAAGTCGGTACCCGGTTTTGCCGCTTCGAAAATCTCTGGGTGGGGCAATCGCACTCGAGACTGGCAGCCTGGTGCTTCCTTGAGGTCCAGCCTAAACACATCGCCTGCAGTAAGCTCAATCTCATCGCTCTTGAAGGTTCCTATTCTAAGTTTGGGGCCTTGTAGATCCGCCATGATCGAGATCGGGCGATCAAGTTTGCGCTCCAAATCTCGAATGGTTTTGTAGATCTTCCGGTGATCTGCCCGGACGCCATGGCTGAAATTGAGACGGAAGACATCTACTCCGGCCAGTAGAAGCTCGCGAATCTTTATCTTGGTGGCTGTCGCCGGTCCAAGCGTGGCCACGATTTTGGTGCTTCGATAGCGTCGCATGATCAGTATTTAATCTTGAAAAATTGACAAGGAAAAGCACGGATCTGAGTTTATTCCATAACTAGAAAAGAACAGTCGGTCGCAGGATCGTAGGGCTAACCCAACAGTTTCTGGTGTTTGTCGAGCAGGCCGAGGATCGTGTCCCTGCCTTCGGAAGGCAAGCCAAGGATTGCGCGGTCGATCCCAGCCTGTGCATAACTTTCAAGAATCTGTGCTTCGGCTGGTGCACCGAAGACGCTGACTTGCAGACTAGACATGTCCCGGCCCGCCTCGTCGGCCATCCGTTTCAACCGCCCCATGTTCTCTCCGGGATCGAAACCGCCGCGTCCCCGCGGGAACCAGCCGTCGCAATAGTCGATGACACGCTTTAGTGTGTAGTCCGTCTCGCCTCCCATGAGCAGCGGCGGATGCGGTGTCTGAATTGGCTTGGGATAGGCCCAAGCCTTATCGAAGTTGACGAAGTTGCCGTGGAATTCGGCCTCCTTGTCGGTCCAAAATGCTTTCATCGCTAAAACGTGTTCTTTCATCATAGCGAACCGGGTTTTGTAAGTGGCGCCGTGATCTTCCATTTCCTCGACATTCCAGCCACCGCCCATGCCAAAGACGAAGCGACCATTCGACATCATGTCAAGACTTGCGACGGATTTGGCCGTGACGATCGGGTCGCGTTGTGGAACAAGGCAGATACCCGTCCCGACCTTTAGGCGTTTGGTTGCTGCCGCCGCGTAAGAAAGAGAGACAAACGGATCCAGGGTATGTGAGTATTGTTTCGGTAACTCCCCGCCGCCTGGAAAAGGTGACTTCCTGCTGGTCGGAATATGAGTGTGCTCGGGCACGAACAGCGATTCGAAACCTCGTGCCTCCAGTTCGCGCGCCAGCTCATCGATGGCTATGCTATAATCGGTGTCGAAGATGAAAACGCCGACGTCCATACCCAACTCTCCCTTGTTCACATACGCTTCGGGCCCTCAGCGAGGGCGCGGGCATTAGACGCCAGCCTGCAACGTAAGTCCATCGCTCGAACACCAGCGAAATCTCATGAGTGTTTTGCGCCTTTGGCCCCAGCACCGTACCATCGGAAGGCGCGAGTGGGTTTCTTAACGACGAGGAAAGATGAAACTCATGGTCATGGCTGAAAAGCTAGACGCGGTGTTGTCCGATTCTGTCGCGCGCTTTGACGTGCCAGGCGTTGCTGCGGCCGTTACGGGCCGTGACGGACTGCTCTACGAAGCCGGCTACGGCGTGTGCCAAACGGGTACAACTAAAGCGATGACCCCGGACACGATTGTCTGGATAGCGTCTATGACAAAGGCCGTTACCGGCGTCGCTGTCATGCAATGCGTTGAGCAGGGACTGTTGGACCTCGACGTGCCAGCGGCCGAAGTGATTCCCTATTTGGGAAGGGTCCCGGTCCTGGAAGGATTTGACGAGATAGGTCAACCTAAACTCCGCGCGGCGAACGGCACCATCACTCTTCGCCGGCTGCTCACCCACACCGCGGGTTTCGGCTACGAAACCTGGCATGAGCCGATACAGCGCTACTCCACGCTAATCGGTCTGCCCCCGCGTGCTTCCGGCAGGAAGGCCGCTATCAAGACGCCGCTAATGTTCGATCCTGGGGAGCGGTGGGAATACTCGGTCGCGATCGACTGGGTTGGACTGATGGTCGAAGCAGTTAGCGGGTTGAACCTTGGTGAATACATGCGCCGAAACATTTTTGCTCCCATCGGGATGTCTAGCACTGGCTTCAAGCTCGACGATGCGATGCGGGCGCGACGCGCCACGATCCATCAGCGTGAGGATCATGGCGGATTGACACCCTTGCCTGAGTTCGAGTTCGTCCAGGAGCCCGATTACGAAGCCGGTGGGGGTGGGCTCTATTCCACGGTTCGAGACTACGCCGCTTTTACGCGAATGATCCTGAATGAGGGCGAGAGTCCAGGCGGCCGAATATTGGAAGCTGGGACAGTCGAGACAATGTCTGCGAACCAGATGGGCGATTGCCGGGTCGTTGAGCTCAGGACATGCGATGAAAAACGCTCTCTCGATGCCGAGTTGTTCCCGGACCTACCTAAGACTTGGGGATTGACCTTTATGATCAATGAGGAGGACGCGCCCACTGGTCGACCGGCTGGAAGTCTCGGTTGGGCGGGCCTGTCAAATTGTTATTTCTGGATCGATCCGGTGAACGGCCTATCGGGTGTCTACGCGACCCAGGTCCTGCCATTTATGGATACGAAGTCCTTGCGGCTATACTTGGATTTGGAAACAGTAGTCTACGGTTCTCTCTGAAACACAAGGGATGCAGTCATGCATGATACTACTTGCCGTCTTTTGGTGGACGTCGCTCGCGTGGTGCGCTCCAAGAACGCTGGGCCTGGTCTGCTGACTATCGATCTATTCTTTGACACTAATTCTGACTACGAGGCGGCGGTCGCCGCCGGCGGGTTGCAGGCCGGAGCTGTCGCAGAACGCTATGGGCTTTCAGCCAATCGGGTCCGCCTGATTCCATATCCGCTCGCCCGCGCAATCAAGATCACCATGGATCGCCCAGTGGTAGCTGGCACGCCGGGAGATAGCGATGTCTATGGTGCACAGCAGCATGCTCTTTTGCTTGATGTCGAGATAACAGAGGGGGCGGAATTGTGAATGACCTTGCGCCGTTGAAGTTAATGTCCGCTTCGGGACAACTGGGGTATGGGGTGCTGGAGTCGGCATTCAAGCGTGGTATTGACCACGAGCCCGACATGATTGGTGCCGATATGGGCTCGGTTGATCCTGGGCCGGCTTATCTGGGTATGGGACGGATTGCTACGGATCCGGAGACGACCCGGCGCGATCTTACACTATTGCTGGAAGGGGCTCGAAATCTTGGTGTGCCGCTGATTATTGGAACGGCTGGAACGGCCGGGGCTGCACCGCACCTCGAAGCAGTCCTGGACATTGTGCGAGCTGTCGCCAAAGACCGAGGTCTGCATTTCAATCTAGCATCGATCCGCTCTGATATCCCAAAGGATAGGGTGATGGCGGCGCTGCAGGAGGGACAGTTGACGCCGCTTGGCGCGTTTCCACCAGCCACCGAAACGGACGTACTCGAAAGCCCTCATATTGTTGCCCAGATGGACGAGCGCCCAATCACTAGAGCACTTGAGGAGGGAGCTAACGTGGTTATCACCGGTCGTGCGTGTGACACAGCGATTTATACGACAGTCGCGATGATGCGCGGCCATGACCGGGCTCTCGCCACCCACGCGGCTAAGATTATCGAATGTGCTTCACTGTGTTGTGATCCTGGTGGGCGAGACACAATCATGGCGACACTAGATAACGATGGCTTCACTTTGGACTGTATGAATCCAAATCGTCACGCTACGCCTACCTCCGTCGCAGCCCACGCGCTCTATGAGCAGGGCGACCCTTATACTGTGCGCGAGCCCGCGGGAGAGCTAGACCTTTCTCATGCGGTTTACGAGGCGCTGGATGAGCATCGGGTTCGGGTTTCGGGTGCGCGATGGCGAGATGCCGAATCCACGTTGAAGCTTGAGGCGGCGGCGCCAGTCGGTTTTCGCACCGCATTTTTTGCCGGAACTAGTGATCCTCGAGTTATCGCTCGGATCGAGAAGATTTGGGATGAGGTGCGCGCCATTGTCTCCGGTCTGGCTGGCGAGGATGCCGCGGAGATGCTTCGTGCCCGGTTTTACGGCTTGAATGGCGTGGTTGACTGGCCGGCGCCCCCCGAGCATTTGCCGCGTGAAGTTGGCATCCTGGTCGAATGCATCGGGCCTAGCCGAGAGCGTGCTAAGCAGGTGATCACGGTGACTAAACAATACTTCTTGCATCATGGATTTCCAGGACGCCTTTCGACAGCGGGCAATCTCGCATTCCCCTTTACGCCGCCCGAACTTGAGGTCGGTCCAGCTTGGCGGTTCTCTTTGCACCACGTGATGGCGCTAGAACATGAAGGCGAGCTTTGGGAATTGTTTCCGGTGGCTCACGAGACACTGTAAATCCTACCCGACTGGTTGACTTGTCTGCATCTTTGTAGGCCACGCTTGAACTTCGATCCAAAAGGAGCTTTTCGGTGACCCAAGAGACGACAATCGCGGGATTGGATCCCATCCCTGTCATCGACATGACGCCATTAGTTGACGGGCTGGTGGGGGGTCGGCGTGAGATCGCAAACGCGATTCGGGATAGTTTCGAGCGCACTGGATTCCTGGTCTTGGTCAACCACGGCTTGCCGCGTGAATTGATTAGGCGCACCTTTGCCGAAGCCAAGCGGTTTCACGAGCAACCCATGCAAGCGAAGCAAGGGGTGCTCATGAACGAGCACAATAATGGGTACATGGCGCTGAACCGCTACAACGTGCGTACGTCGCGGGTGAGCGATGAAAGCGCTGAGCCGGATCGGAACGAGGCCTTTTTCATTAAGAGGGAACGTCTCCCGGACGATCCGCTCGTTAAAGCGGGTCGCCGTTTCGCGGGGCCGAACGAATGGCCGGAGAACTTGCCAGGCTTCAAGGAAACGCTGCTGGAGTATACCGAGGCGGTTGATACTATGTCGCGACATCTTTTGCCTGCATTAGCGCTTTCGCTTGATTTGCCCGAGGACACTTTTGATGCCGCTTTCGCTGAAAGCCAGTTCTCGTTCCGGCTATCGCACTATCCGCCTGTAGACGAACATAAGGTAGGCCAATACGGAATTGCGCCGCATACGGATGCCAACTTTATGACTTTTCTTGCGCAATCTGATGTGCCAGGGTTGCAAATCCGCACCAACGAGAACTGCTGGATCGACGTCCCGCATGTGCAGGATTCATTCGTGGTTAATAGCGGCGACATGTTGCATCGTTGGACCAACGAACGTTACAAATCAACCCCACACCGCGCTCTACCACCGATTGGGAAGGCCCGATATGCCATCCCATATTTCCTGGGCCCACACCTGGACACAATGATCGAGTGCTTGCCGACCTGCCGAGGACCTGATAATCCGCCAAAGTACCCACCCATCAGCTATAGTGATTACATCTCCTGGTGGTACGACGCTAATTACGACGCTAAAGAACAGCAGGATTTGTCGCCCGAGGCGGCGGGGTAGATCTGGTTCCTATACTCCCAGGTAGGCCCACATACCGACGCACTCAACGTTCGGGTGTTCATGCATCATTCAACAAACTTCGGAAGGAAGCCACGGGGGAATTTTAAACACTCGATTGGGAAGATTGAAAGAGGTTCCTTATCATGGCTTGTCGAGGTATCCGCTAGGGACAGTCGCTCTTTGGCGAAGACTCTTTGACTACGAGTTAGCTTTTTTTCCGGATAATGAGTCGCCGAATCTCTCAATGCTTCTCAAAGTCGATCCGTTCGTCCACGGGTAGACCCAGAAGGTGGCGACGGAGGCAGTCGATCGCAAGATCCGTTGCGCCAAGTCGGATCCAGTCGCGCCCCCCGAGCATGCGGGCGTGTCGCGTTACGACACCGTCATGGTCTGCGATGGCTATATTGATTGAACCGCCAAACTCGATTCGGTCGGCACCGTCGTCTAAATCAATCAGCACAGATAGAGCGTGGGTCGACTGGCTGAGCTTGCGCAAGGATGCTGCGGTTGCACTCGCAATTTCCGCAGAGCAACCACTCGCCGCCGCATCGGCGCCAAGACCGACAGCGCCGCACAATTGAGCGAGCTCACGGCTCACTATGCCACGCAGGAACGGGTCGGCAGCACCATCTTTTGGCACGAACCGCGCCGCAACCCCTCCTCCTGTGAACATCTCTGCCGTTGCTAGGGTGAAGTGGTTCTCCAACAAAGTGTTTATTACCACGCTTTCCAGGGACGCGTCGTCCTCTGCAATGATGTGATTGCCCAGGCGTTCACGGATTGCGGTCTCAACGGGCGCGAGCATCGCATCCAATTCGGTCTCGGTAGCGCCCTGAGCAGCGAGTTTGGTCTCGAGCTGCGGGTAGTGGGCCTGGAAACCGAGCTTTACCCCGCCATTGGGCGCAAGGTCTTCGATGCCGCTTAGCATCTGGTCGGCGCGAGACTCGCCGATACCGAAGGAGTGAAACCTCTTCAATCGCGTCACGACCTTGCGTCCGCTCATCTCCAAAAGTCTTGGTATTATCTGTTCGTCAATCATCCGTCGCATTTCCTTTGGCACGCCGGGCGTAAAGAAAAATCTGGTCCCACCGATGGTGATCGCAAAGCCACAGGCGGTGCCGATAGGGTTATCGATGAACTCCGCTCCATCGGGCAACATCGCTTGCTTTTTGTTATTGGGTGGCATGACGCGTCCGCGCCGTGTGTAGAAATCCTGAATCCGTGCGAACCATTTTTCGTTCAAAACAAGCTGCGTGCCCGCTGCCTCAGCAGCTACATCTTGGCTCAAATCGTCGATCGTGGGGCCAAGTCCACCATTGACGATTACCGCATCGGTACGTTCGCTCGCTAGCTTAAAGGCCTCTAGTAGCGACATTCTATCATCGCCAACCACTGTTCCCCAGTGAGTGGTAAGGCCGACCTCCTCTAAACGGCGTGCAATGTAGCTGTAGTTTGTGTTGACGGTCTTGCCGGTCAGTATCTCATCGCCGGTGGCGAGTATTTCGATGCGCATAAGGATATCCAGAAAGGAGCCGGGTGGGAGTTTGGAACAGGTTCTTATCAGTAGGTTGGTTTGGGCGCTACGTAAGCGCACGTGGATCGATCACGATATCATCGAGTGGCAGGGCGCGACCGCCTAGAAAGGCTTCGGCGTTGGCAATTGCACGCGCCGCGATCTTGCTGAAGTTGTTCAAGGTTGCGCCTGCGCAATGGGGAGAGAAGACCGCGTTCTGAAATGTGAATAACTGGCTGTCTCCGGGTGGCTCGGAACCGAATACATCGAGGCCGGCACCGAGCAATCGGCCGTCACGTAGAGCCTGGGTCAGGGCCCTTTCGTCGACGATGCCACCGCGAGCGCAGTTTACTAGCACTAGATTCGGCTTCATGGCAGCGAACTCGTTCGGGCCTATCATGCCGCGTGTCCTGTCCGTTAAGGGCACGTGCAGCGAGATGATGTCCGAGGCGGCTAATAGATCCTCGAACCCGACGCGTCTCACACCAAGTTCGTTTTCCAGTTCGGCGGGTGCGGCGAGGAGGTCGTTGTAGATCACAGTGGTCTCGAAACCGGTGAGGATACGTGCCAGTCGCCGACCGATTGCGCCGAAGCCGAGGATACCGACCGTCTTTCCGTGGATGTGGTGGATGACGCCGCGCGCCGCCTCCTTATCCCAGTGGCCACCACGGACGCGCTGGTCGAATGCCACGAGCTGCCTACTCGCTGCTAGAATCATCATCATTGCATGCTCTGCTACCTGGATTGCGTTGCCTGCCCCCAACCGGGCGACCGCTATCGCAGCGTTCCGACAGTGATCCAAGTCGATGTTGTCAACACCGGCACCCATTTTCTGGATGAACCGGAGGCGAGGCGCCTGACCAAATAATTCAGCCCCCATTTTGGTTGCCATGACCAAAGCAATGTCGGCTTTTTGTAAAGTCGTTGCTCGGGCTGCGTCGGTTTGATCTGTCGCGATGGAGAGTTCCCAGCCGTCAGGCAGCATCTTGCGGATGATCTCAACGATCGCCGGATGAAACGGGTCAAGCAAGGCCACGACGGGATGATTCATGCAGCGGACACCACGAGGGGGATGGTTGTCGCATCGTATTCAAATAACCAGTCGTAGCGCAGCTTCACCTTCTCGGGCTCCCATTCGTGTTCCAGATAGTCTTCCGCCGTCGCGGCATCCGCCAGGATTGGATTGTGGAACCGGTGTGCGTTAATCAAAGATCCGAGAACAACCTTGTTCGTGCGTGCAAGTCTCAGGTCCTGATATAGCTCTAGAGCGCTAACCGCGTCGGCTTCCAAAAGGTCGAGGCAGCGGGCTAGGACCACGGCATCCTCCAGTGCCATATTCGCCCCCTGCGCGAGAAACGGCAGAGAGGGATGACACGCGTCACCCAGAAGGGTCGCCCGCCCCCCGCTCCAACGAGGTAGTGGATCGCGACCGACCAGGGCCCATTTGAAAGGTTGCGTAATATTTTTGATCATGGTGTGGATGTGATCGTGCCAGTCAGGAAGGCGGGCCGCCAAATCTGAATAAGCCCCCTTTGTCGACCAGGACTCGTCCCGCCATTCTTTATCTTCGACGATACCAACGAAATTCAGGATGGATCCGTTGCCTAAAGGATAGGTCACGACATGACCGCAGGGACCAACCCAGTTGAGGCCAACCGGACGGCGCATTTCTTCGGGCAAGTGCTCCATATCGATCAGTCCCCGACAAGCGATCAAGCCCATGAAATGGGCCTTTGGGCTGCCGAACAGCTCCCCGCGTATCACCGAGTGGACGCCGTCGGCGCCGATCAGGATTTCTGCCTCAGCATGGTCGCCCTGCTCGAATTGGACCTCGATACCGTTATCGGTCTGGCCCATCCTAACCGCTTGTTTGCCCATATGAATGGCGTCCGTTCGCTCAGCAATTACTGCCTCACGTAAAACGCGATGTAGATCACCCCGTTGGAAGAACCAATAGGGTGCGCCGAAGCGGTTACGCGGATCGGCACCTAGATCGAACAGCTTGCGAGTTGCTCCGGTGCTCCAGACCCGAACTTCCTTGCAGGCGGCTTCACAGATCACGGGGTTAAGCCGGTCTGAAAGCCCTAGATTGATAAGGATGCAGGAGCCGTTGGCCGAGAGTTGTAGGCCGGCGCCGATTTCTCCTAAAGTCTCTGTCTGCTCATAGACGGATACTTCATGCCCTCGCTGTAGCAGAGTCAAGGCTGCGGTCAGGTCACCGATGCCGCCCCCGACGATGGCGATCTGCATCGTTTCGCTATCCCCAGAGTTGGTTGCTGGCGAGTTTTGCACCCTCGACCAAACTCTCGAGCTTGGCCCAGACGACATCCTCAGCTGTAAATGTGTCACCCGCAAAAGTGCCGAAGCCGCAATCAGTGCCTGCGATGATGCGGGTTTTGTCACCAACCGCTTTCGTGGCACGGACCAGCCGTTCGGCTACCACCTGGGGGTGTTCCACATAGTTGTTAGTCGTCTCGACTACGCCGACGACAAGCGACATGTGGTCGGGCAGCGGTTGATCTCGGAACGCCTCGATCTCATGGCTATGGCGAGAATTGGCGAAGGGCAGCACTAGAGCGCCGGCGTCCACCTGGTACATCACTGGTAGCACGTCGGGGCAGGGGACGTCGTGATAGTGCGGTCCATCCCGATTGCCCCAACAGGCGTGGAAACGCACCCGGTCACGGGGAATGTTCTCCAGCGCTTCGTTCAAGGCAGTGACATGAATCTCCATCGCTGCCACGAATTCCGAAAGCGTGTTGGCCTGGAACAGGCCTGATCGCTCGATACCCATGTCAGGGGAGTCAATTTGGAGCAGATATCCTCGTTTTACTATGAATTCGTATTCGATTTTCAAGGACCTTGCGAGAGCGAAGACGTAATCCTCGTAATTCTCGTAATATCGGTTAACAAGCGCGGTGGCGGCGAAACCTGGCGAAACGGCCGTCATGAAGCACTCGGTAAATTCACCGTCGGCATCGGCGAGGGCGTCTCGAAAAGCATCACACTCCGCTTGGATTCCGCTGGTGTCTTCGTACGACAATGGGCCGATGGCTTGGGATAGGCTATATGGGTTAATCCTTCGCCGCCCGCTCTTTTGAATATTCTCGAACCAGACTGGAAACATCTTAGCGTCCATTGGGAGTCCGCGCTGTGGGCCTTTGGTTTTACCAAAGCCGTTCATACGTTCCGAGATATATGAGACAAAATCGGTGCGAGGCATTTCACCATCGTTGCCGATGTCTATACCAACCTCAATCTGGCGCGAAATGGCATCGCTGAGCGCATCCTTGAACGCACCCTCAAAGGCCTCGGTATTGAAATCTTCGTTATTCGCCTTGGCAACCAGCAGATCGGCTAAAGCCTTGCCGCGCGGGAGGCTGCCCACATGGGTAGTCAATATCCGGTCCTGGCTAGTCTTCATTCTTGCCTCGTTTAGGACACTGGCGGATAGTCAGCCTGTTTGAGATCCCTGAGCGGAGGCGGAAATATGAGTGAGAAGACCGCACGAGTCTATGGTGCGAAAGCGCGTATGGCATTGATGGTTCCCTCGACCAATACGGTTGCCGAAACGGAGTTTTGGCGTTTGGCGGCAGATGGGCTCACGGTTCATACGTCCCGCATGCCGTTCTTCGCTGACCGCCATGCGCGGCCCTTCGACGCGATGGAGAGTGAACTCCCCCGGGTTATCGAAGAGATGAATTCTGCCGAGCCCGACGTGATTGCCTATGGATGCACGGCGAGTTCCGCAAAGGGCGATCCGCGGGACTATGAGAAGGCGCTTTCCGGGAAGATCGGCAAGCCGACTGTCACCGCAGCGGGCGCGCTTCTGGCGGCGCTGCGGGTGTTTGGGGCAAAACGTATCGCTCTCGTGACACCATACCCGCAGGAAATCAATGACAAGGAACGCAGGTTCTTCGCCGAGAACAATATTGAGGTGGTTGAGGATGAGAGCATCATCGTGGACTCAGATGCTCCTGCCTTCAAGAATATGCATAGCGTGCCGACAAACGTGCTTACCGAACGTGCGACGGCGCTCGGATCCCGCAAGGATGTCGACGCTGTGGTGCTTAGTTGCTGCGACATGCCGACATTGGACGCGATCCCAGCCATAGAAGAGGCGATCGGTAAGCCAGTGACATCCAGCGTTCAGGCATTGTTCTGGAGTGCGGCTCGTGCCGCTGGAATCGGTGATCCAGTGCCCGGTCGAGGGCAGCTTCTGGCGGGGGGTTGAAGATCTGATATCATAATTGTGGCACCTAAACCAATGTCCAAGTCTCTCGACGGATATGTCAAGCGTCTGACTACGATGACCGCGGATGAAAATTCACAAGAGGTTTACGAGGACTGGGCGCCCGCGTACGAATCTTCGATGGTTGGAGAATATGGCTATATTGCGCCCCGAATCTCGGTGGACCTCTTTTCGTCTCTGGTGACCGACACGAATGCCAAGATCATTGATCTCGGCTGCGGCACTGGCCTCGTCGGCGTCGAGTTGGTTAAACGTGGTTATCGGCAGATCGATGGGCTCGACATATCGGAGAATATGCTGGCCGAGGCGCGTTCTAAGGGTGTCTACCGAGACTTGATCCAGGCCAATATGACTAAGCCCTTGGGTATCCCTCGGTCGTATGAAGCGGCAATCGGCGTCGGTTGCTTCGGTAACGGCCATGTAGGTCCCGATCATTTCGAGGATCTGATTGGAACCGTGGCGACGGGCGGCGTCGTGGTCTTCTACATGAACGGTATACCCTACGAACAGGACGATTATCCTCGCCATTTTAGGGCGTTGGAGGAACGTGGAGTATGGCGTGTCGTAACCTTAGAGCAGTCAAACTACATGCAAACGCTGGATCGTCCAGGCTGGTTGTTGGGCGCTATATGCGGCGGAGTTGGAAATGCTGACTGACGGTGCAAAGGTCTATCGCGACTCCTTGGTCTGGGACGCTCACGCTGGCTTCGAGCTCACATGTGAGGCGGATCTCGAGACCCTGTACATTTGGCGGAATGCTGGCGTAGATTTCCTGTCGGTCAATGTCGGCTTCGACGTGCGCGATTGGCCGGTGACTGTGAAGGGACTATCGCTGGCGCGGCGATGGATCGACGAGCAACCTAACATAGAGCTCATTGGCACGATTGGTGAGTTGGATCGCGCGCGCGCCGCGGGACGGATGTCGATCGCCTTCGATATTGAGGGTATGACGGCGCTTAACGGATCGCTTGACATGGTCAGATTTTATCATGACCTGGGTGTCCGCCAGATGCTATTCGCTTACAATTTGAATAACGCTGCAGGCGGTGGCTGTCATGACGATGATACTGGGCTCACTGATTTTGGGCGCGAGGTGATCGCCGAGATGAACCGAGTTGGTATGCTGGTTGATTGTTCCCATACAGGTCATCGTACGACGATGGAGGCGATGGAGGTATCCGAAGACCCTGTTATTTTCTCGCATTCCAATCCGCGAGCACTAAAAGATCATGAACGCAACATCACTGACGAACAGGCTAAGGCCTGCGCCGAGACAGGCGGTGTCGTGGGGGTTAACGGGATTGGTATTTTTCTGGGTGAGGACGACATCTGTACGGCCACCGTGGCCGATCACGTGAAGTACTATGTGGACCTCATCGGCGCGTCCCACGTTGGTATAGGGCTCGACTACTTTCACGGGTCTGCGGGTTCCGATGACTTCAATGAAACACTTGCCGGGAAACCGGATTTTTGGCCGCCTGAGCAATACCCCGGCGGTGCCGTGCGGTGTGCCGCACCCTCGCAACTTGCCGAACTCGCGGGTGAGTTATTGGCGCGCGGCCTGTGTGAAACTGCTGTCGCAGGGATCCTTGGCGGAAACTTTCGCCGTGTCGCCAAATCCGTATGGGGGTAGATGCGGGTTTCAATAAGTTTAGAATTTGGAATTCCAGGGGATTTAAATTGTTCTAACTGTTCTTGGCCGTGACTTGTTGGAGAGGATCCTGACAAATTCCTTGCCCAGGCTCTAAGTGTTACACCCTCGTCACGTGAACCAACAGGACACATCGATGACCCAGCCGTTGCTTTTCGCTGCTTACGAACTTCGTGGTGTCACCCTTAAGAACAGGGTAGCGATCGCCCCTATGCACCAATATTCGGGAATAAATGGATTTCCCACCGACTGGCATTTAATGAGTGTTGGGCGCTACGCTGCTGGTGGTGCGGGGCTGGTCTTCGTGGAATCAACCAAGGTCGAGCGTCGGGGCTGTGGAACAGTTGGCGACCTTGGTCTATGGCGCGACGAGTTCATCCCTCATTTTTCGCGCCTCGCGGATTTCATCCGTCAACACGGGGCCGTCCCCGCTGTTCAGCTTGGTCATAGTGGGCGAAAAGCACGCCGATATCGTCCCTGGGAAGGAGGTAAACCACTCGACCCATCTCCCGAAATCAACGATTGGGATGCCTGGGAGCTGGTTTCCTCAAGTGGTGAAAGCGATAAGGGTGAGCCTCCCCCTCGCGCACTCTCAATCGAGGAAATCCAAAATGTCGTAGAGCGTTGGGGCGCGGCAGCGGGTAGGGCGGACAGGGCTGGATTTGACGTCCTAGAGATCCACGGTGCCCACGGGTATTTGATCCATCAATTCCTCTCGCCCCATGCCAATCGGCGCAACGACGCCTACGGCGGCTCGGAAGCGAACCGGTTCCGTTTCGCGATCGAAGTGGTGGAGTCAGTGCGCACCAGTTGGCCCGATAGCAAGCCATTATTCCTGCGCCTTTCCGTGCAAGACGACGCTGGTTGGGGCCCGGAAGAGAATGTGAGATTGGCGCGCATTGTCCGTGACAAGGGAGTTGACGTGATCGACTGTTCATCAGGCGGCATGCGCGGTCCGCCAGTGGTTAGCACAGGGCAGGTCGGATATGGCTATCAGGTTCCTTATGCTGAAAAACTTAAGAAGGAGGCTGAGATCGCAACTATGGCAGTCGGTTTGATCGTGCATGCTGATCAGGCTGAGCGAATTCTTCAGGATGGCAAGGCTGACCTGATCGCGGTCGCGCGAGAGGCCATGCATAACCCGAATTGGCCGATGGATGCGGCGATGAAATTGGGTGTGAATTCGCCGTTTGCCTTGATGCCGAGCCCCTACGAGTATTGGCTGGAAAAACGCCACGGGCAGGTAAACGAACTAGTTCCCTCGACGCAGGCATGCGGTATCGCGGAGTAGGATTGCGTGCTTTTAGATCAATCCGCGCTGGGATAAGTTGCGCATTAGGGCACCGGTTCCGAAGGTCCAGGCCGGGATGTTTTCCGATAGGTTTACCTGATTCACCAGCGCCCCCAACTGGGGCGTGGCGATCCTGACTACGTCGCCGATTTTGTGAGTAAAACCCTCGCCGGGCGCATCGCGATCATCGGTAGGTGCGAAAAGCGTCCCTGTCATCAGACAGAAACCGTCAGGATACTGGTGATGCGGACCGATGGTCTCTGCCACAAGGTCCGCGACGTCACGGCTGATCTTAGACATCGAACTACGCCCTTTGAGTGTGAACTGGTCCAGCCCTTCAACGGTGAGCGTGAGCTCTGCCGAACGCGCATTGTTGAGCCTGTAACTGTCGTCGAACATACGGATGAATGGACCGATGGCTGCTGAGCCGTTGTTATCCTTGGCCTTACCCAACAAAAGTGCGCTGCGACCCTCGATGTCGCGGAGGTTTACGTCATTTCCGAGGGTAGCACCGACAATTTCGCCGCGCGCGTTGACTATCAGCGTGATCTCGGGTTCGGGATTGTTCCAAACGGATTTGGAATTGAGTCCGACCTCAGCGCCGATGCCGACTGCGGACATAGGCTGGGATTTGGTGAAGACCTCAGCGTCGGGCCCTATCCCGACTTCGAGATACTGAGACCACATCCCTTTGTCGATCAGCATGGCCTTTAATTGTATCGCCTCATCAGATCCTGGAACTATCTGACCGAGATCCAGCCCGACGGTCTCGCGGATCTCGCCCCGAATACTTTCGGCCGCGCTCGGATCACCCTGGGCGCGTTCCTCAATAACTCGCTCCAGCATGCTTTCCGCGAAAGTGACCCCGCAGGCCTTAACCGCCTGCAGATCCACCGGCGCTAAGAAATGTGGGAGACTAGGGTCCTGGGCATCGAAAGCGGAATTTACGAGAATTTCGGACAGCCCACCGACATCTTTTCCCGAAGCGCCGAGGATGCGGTCGAGTGGGTTGGCGTCGTTCATAAGTTCCGAGACCGTAGGCACGATTCCGGTGATATCGACCACACGCTCTTGTTTGATAGCGGCGACGGCCGGGCCGCCGACCTCAGGTAGCCAGATCCGCCCTACTAGAGTGGCGGTTTCCCAGTCCTCCGGAAGGCAGTTCTCGATCGTGAGGGCGAGCGCCATCTTAATCGGGGACACATTTCTGCGTTTGACGGCCGAGACCTTCGATCTCTAACACCATCTCGTCGCCGGCCTTGAGAAAGACGGGGTCCGGTTTAATGCCGAGGCCCACACCTGGTGGAGTGCCAGTCGAAATCACATCGCCCGGGTGGAGTGTGAAAAACTGGGACAGGTAGTGTACCACGAATTTGACCCCGAAGATCATTGTGTTTGTGTTGCCATCTTGGAAACGTTTGCCGTTAACATCCAATGTCATTTTGAGGTTCTGAGGGTCCGCTACTTCATCGCGGGTCACAAGCCAGGGTCCGGTTGGTCCAAAGGTGTCGCAGCTCTTACCCTTGGTCCATTGACCAGAGCGCTCGGTTTGGAATTCGCGTTCGGAAACGTCATTGCAAATGCAGTAGCCTGCTATGTGGTCAAGCGCGTCGGCTTCTGAGACATATTTTGCTGTCTTACCAATCACGAAACCGAGTTCAATTTCCCAGTCGGTCTTTACCGAATTCCTAGGAATGCGCACGTCGTCATTGGGTCCGCAGATTGCGGAATTTGCCTTCATGAAGATGATTGGCTCTGGCGGCGGGGTTGCTCCCGTTTCGGCGGCATGGTCGGAATAGTTGAGGCCGATGCAGATCATCTTCCCAATGTGGCCGACGCAGGGGCCGAGACGCGGCTCGCCGGATACGGCCGGAAGATTCGAAGGGTTTAGGCTGGCAACCTTGGCGAGGGTTAGGTCATCCACTGTGGATGGCCCGATATCGTTGACCACGCCAGAGAGATCCCGAATCGTGCCGGAGCTATCGAGCATCCCGGGCTTCTCTTGGCCGACCGGCCCGTACCGCAGCAATTTCATGGCGTCTTCCCTCTCCGATAATGCTGGCTTTGCTCTGCGAACAGGGGAGGTCCCTCTGTCCAATCGTGATTATCTGCAGCATCGCGATGCGTCGTTGGAGTGTCAAGCCAGGTTCCTTGATCGCCGCCGAAACAGGGCGCATCCTAATCCTCGGCGCGCTCCAACGGAGCCGAGGATTATGTTATTACCCGAGACTAGTCGCCAAGTTGTTTTGTCTACCGGTTCCGGACCAAACGTCTTGGCCTATCTGTTTAAGACGGTCGAGGCGCCGATACCGGAGGTTACCGCCTTTCCTGTTGCAATTGGTGTCGCTGCGCCGGACGGTTGTAGAGACACCATCTATCAGACTTGTAGATGTGCTTGCCGGCCAAAACACCCTCAAGCAGCAGATCCAGCGTGTCGGACTGGCATAGGAGTGACGTCATGAGTGAGATGATTCGCGCCATTGGTTGCGATTGGGGCACGAGCTCCCTGCGCATTTATCGTTTAGGTGATGATGGGGTCGTTGTTGATCGTCGTGAAGCATCGTGTGGAATCATGGCGATCGAGGGGGACGGCTTCGAAGCGGTCTTCGAGGAGATTATCGGTGACTGGCTCGATGCCGGGCTAAATGCCCCTGTCGTGCTCTCGGGTATGATAGGTAGCCGGCAGGGTTGGCGGGAGGCTCCCTATCTTGAATGCCCCGCCGATGTTGGTGAATTGGTTGCGGCGATGTTGCCAGTTGATCTTTCGCGTGGCCGCCGGGTCTGGGTCGCTCCCGGCCTCTCCCACCTGGGTGAAGGGGGAGTGCCAGACGTAATGCGGGGTGAGGAAGTGCAAATCCTTGGGGCTCTTGAATCGCTGGGGGATACTGCAGCCCTAGTCTGTCTACCTGGCACTCACAGCAAATGGGCCCGGGTTGAGTCGGGTCGCGTGATAGAGTTTTCGACCTATATTACGGGTGAAATTTTTGAGGCATTGCGCGATCATACGATTTTGGGGCGCATGATGACGGCAGATAGTTGGGACGACGGTGCTTTCCTTGATGGAGTTGATCGGTCACGCATGATGGGCGGACTGCTTAATCACTTGTTTGGGGTGCGAGCCAGAGGTCTCTTCGGTGAACTTGATCAACGCTCGGCCGGGGCGTATATGTCCGGGCTTCTTGTGGGCCATGAACTGGCCAGCGCTCTTTCGGAGAACTCGACTGCCGAGATTGGTTTGATAGGTTCCGGCCGGCTCGTCGAACACTATCGTGCGGCGCTTTTTCGAGCGGGTCGGACTTGCAAGGTCCTGGCGCCGGATATTGTGGCAGCGGGACATTGGCGCTTGGCACAAGAACTGACGCAGAGAGGATATTGTTGAGCGCTATCAAGCCATGGTTAGATATTTGTCCGCTGGTCGCGATCCTTCGCGGTATCCGACCGGACGAGGTGGTCGCGGTTGGCGAGGCGGTATTCCAAGCAGGGTTCCGCATTATCGAGGTGCCGCTCAACTCGCCTGACCCGTTGCAGAGCATCCGGGGATTGTCGGACCGCTTCGGGTCGGAGGCGCTGGTCGGCGCTGGCACCGTGTTGGAGCCAAGTACCATCACCAGCATCGCGACGGCAGGAGCTCGAGTGGTAGTCATGCCGCACGCAGGACGAGCTGTAGTCGAGGTTGCGAAAGCGGCCGGCCTGCTGGTGATCCCAGGATTCGCTACCCCGACCGAGGCCTTCGCGATGATTGAGGCTGGGGCCGACGCGATCAAATTATTTCCTGCCGACGCCAATCCCCCGGCGGTACTAAAGGCGATGCGCGCCGTCTTACCCATTGAGATCCCGATTTTGCCTGTGGGTGGCATCACGACTGACAAGATGGCGGAATATAGTGCCGCGGGTGCGGAAGGATTTGGCCTCGGCTCTGCTCTCTACAAACCGGGAATGTCGGCTGACGAGGTAGGTGTTAGGGCACGCAGTTTCGTGGAGGCCCTTTGATTGATGCGAAAAGCGGTTAGGTTCTAGGATTTTGCTGGGCGGCTGCCATGTGAGCGCTGTGGGGTGTTAGGGTAGAGTGAGAAATGGGTATGGATACCGAGCCAATCCTGTTTAGTTTCGCCGCGTGACAGAATCACAGTGGTGCGCCCAGGCCGGTCGTAGGTTGAACCGTCCTCTTTAAATCCGATTGATGTCCACGTGGTGATTAGGAAGGCCATAAGCCGATCGGGCGAGACACCAATCTTCATGCCGTCGAAATCCCATTTAAAGTCGTCGATTGTCGGCCAAACAGAACGCCACTGATTCCGCTCTAGAGCGCGTTTACCTTCAACCACGTCCATCTGAGTGCCGAAGGAGGCAACCGTGTCGTCGAAAAGGGCGCGCGCGGGCAAAAAATCGACTTTCTGGACGCAAGGTTCCCACGCGGCGAGCCAAGCCCTCACCGAGGTTACATCCTCGGCAACAGGATTCCAGTTGACACTCATTCACTCATCCTTTCGCAGTCTTAGTCCAAAGCCTGGTATAGTCGCGGAGTGGTCGTTCTGCAACGATGGGCAATGCTGTCTCAGGTGGTGGCGGCGATCCTACGGATGAGGTCCACACCGCATTCCGCGGTCCTGGGCCAATTGTATTTGGTGCGCACATGGTTTGAGATCAAGCGGCCACGGTCCTGCGCCTCGTTGGGGTGGTTTACAAGGTGGCGCATGATGCGTCGAAATTGTGTCCAATCCGGTTCCGCCCATTTCCCATGGTCGCCATCTTCGCGTTTAAAGAATGACTTTTTTACCGGGGTCATCTCGAAATCTAGCCAATATGCATATTCTCCCGCCCACTCCGCTGGCGCGGAATAGCGCGTCGTAACCAGCGGGAGCCCACAAGCGGCGGCCTCCATGTGGCAGAGACCCCAGCCTTCGGCCCGGCTGGGGCCGAGGAAAGCGTTGCAAGATCGATAGAGCTTGGCGACGTCCATATGGGTCGGCAAAGGGGGGATGAACAAGAAACGCTCCGGATCCCTCAGATTTAGGGCACGGACTGCGCTTGTCAGACTGAATGTATTGTCGAATGCGTTAAAACAAGAGGCTACGAACCAAACGTCTTTTTCCCCTGCGAACTCGTCGTCGAAGGCCTTCATCATCTCGGCC
>PBMU01000041.1 GCA_002722775.1 Rhodospirillaceae bacterium | reverse complement strand
CCCAATCAGCAGCAGGATCAGCGTGACACAGACTGCCACCGAGCGTGCCACGGTTGCGTACGGCACGGTGGGCAATTTCGGCGGCGACTGTTTGGAGCCAGCCATCGGTGGGATCGGGAACCTCCCCATCCTCTATCTCGGCATGGGTGACGCCAGCGCCGTAGCGCACTAGGTCTGATGTTTCCTCAACACGTCGGAGTTCCTCCAGGTTCGAAATGTCAGCCAGAACCTCGGGACGCGCAAGACGTAGATTAAGCATCGGCCCCAGCGACTGACATCCAGCAACGGGCGTCGCCGAAAATTCGTCTACAAGCCGCGCCGCATGTTCTAGATCTTGAGGAAATTCATAAGAAAAAGCGACCGGTTTCACCGCGTGGTCTCCGGCGCCCTGGCGCTGGCTATCGCGGCCAAAACGCGCTCCGGTGTTAAAGGAATATGCGTCACCTCGGCGCCAAATTCGGCAATCGCATCATTGACCGCGTTGGCGATCGCGGCTGGCGGACCAATAGCCCCGCTTTCCCCGATCCCCTTTTGTCCGAAGCGGCTCAATGGCGACGGGGTTTCCATATGTATGATCCGAATTTCCGGCAAGTCGGCGGCAACCGGCAAGTGATAATCCGCGAGAGTTGAGGCCAGCGGCTGCCCAGACGCGTCGAAAGGCATCTCCTCGAACAATGCAGTGCCGATGCCCTGGACCGTCCCGCCCAGCACTTGTCCATCGACGATCATCGGATTGATCATGGTACCAGCGTCCTCGACCACAACGTAGTCTAGCAACTCGACATGGCCCAGTTCGAGGTCGACACATACCTTCACGGCGTGACAAGCATATGAGAAAGTTCCCGTGTCTTGCACCGTCTTATAGCCCTCGGTGACCTCCAGACCGCGCGGATCGACATAATCAGGCAAAAGGTGCGGAGCAAGATACCAGATCCGCGCCACTTCCTTGATGCCGATGGCCGCCGCGCCAATCCGTGCCTGCCCGTCTTCCAAAACTATCTCCCCCGGTTCACCTTGAAGCAGATGACCGGAGATCGACTTTACTCGCTCAGCCAGAGCGTCGCAGGCTGCCGCCACCGCTCCGCCCGCCATCACTGCACAGCGCGAGCCCCAAGTCCCAGTGGAATAAGGCGTCAGCGCAGTATCGCCGTGCACCAACTTAACCTTGTTTACCGAAATGCCCAGCCGGTCGTTGGCAATCTGCGCCAGCGTGGTTTCTAGGCCTTGGCCATGGCTATGTACACCTACCCGGAGCTCAAGCCCACCATCGGGTGTCATTCGCGCGGTTGCTTGCTCGAAGCCGGGAACCATGGGAATGCCCCATCCGTGATAGACTGACGTGCCGTGCGCTCCCTGCTCGCAGAAGATCGAAAATCCGACACCGACCCGTTTACGCCCACTCTGGCGTCTTTGTTGCTTGCGCACCATCTCGACGTCGATCGCTTCGACAGCGCGCCTTAATGCCTCTGGATAGTCTCCGCTGTCGAAATACTTGTTGGTTATGTTGGTAAACGGCATCTCCTCGGGCGCGACTAGATTGCGTGCCCGGATTGTTTCGGGCCTCACCCGGAGCGCGCGGGACAGTGCATCCATCATTGATTCCATGGCGAAGCAGACCCCAGTGCGCGCTACGCCGCGGAATGGCAAGATCGGCGGCTTGTTAGTCGCGACCGACCAGGTGCGACAGCGAAACCCACGCATCTTGTAGGGCCCGGGCAGTATGCTCGCAACCTGGGCGGATTCAAGGCAAGCGGAAAACGGGTAAGCCGAATAAGCTCCTGCATCCACGATTGCCTGACAGTCAACCGCTAGCAGTTCGCCATCGGGTGCCGCGTAGCCTGTCACCTCATAATGGTGTTCTCGGCAATTGGCGCCGCCGGTAAGATGCTCGCGCCGATCCTCGATCCAGCGGATCGGTCGGTCAAGCTTCATTGCCAGAAATCCGGCGCAGACTTCCTCGGCCAACAATATCCCTTTATAGCCGAAGCCACCGCCTACGTCGGGAGCGATCACTCGAATCTGGCCATGATCCAGATTCAAGCACCCTGCGAGCCCAGTTCGCACTATATGGGGCATTTGGGTCGCGGAATGGATCGTAAGCACCTCTAGTGTGCGATCCCATGCGGCAACCAGACCACGCCCTTCTATCGGCGCCATGCATTGCCGGGCGGTCTGATACGTTTTGGTGACTATTGCCGCGGCACCCTCGATCGCGGCCTCAAAATCCGTATCGATGAAACTCTCGAGAAAGGCATTTTCATCCCAACCATCGTGCAGTACAGGGGCGTCCGCATTACGCGCCTGGCGCATGTCGTAAACCGCAGGAAGTTCCTCGAAGTCGATCTCCACCAGTTCCACCAGATCTTCAGCCTGCGCTCGCGTATCTCCGACGCAGACGGCAATCGGCTCCCCCACGTGGCGTACTTTGTCCGTAGCCAGGATTGGTTGGATTGAACTCCTAAAGCCGGGGAGACCCGAATCAGCACGAATACCTGCTACACCCACCAGATCGCTCGCGATAAATACAGCATGCTCCGCGCCTTCCGGCTTGGTAAGTTGCATGATCTGCGCGTGAGCGAGCGGACTGCGCAGAAAGGCCATATCCACCATGCCAGCCATCCGGATATCACCGACAAAACGGCCCCTTCCACGCAACAGCCGATGGTCTTCCCGCCGCTCCAGATGGGCGCCGATACCGGTCCCGGAACCCCGGGATCTCGTCTCGGTGTTGTTATCGGCGTTGTCGCTCATCGCATCCCTCCCGGACCCGAGACTCGCCGAGTTACGGGATGATGACAACTTTTAGATTTTCACTTCGACAACCTAAACCTAAGATCAGGTAGTGTCCGCTTAAAATCGGGAGAAGATCGATGGCCAATGCTCCGATGGAAACAATAATCGAAAACGGGCGGGTTATCGATCCAGCCGCAGGGTTGGATGGCGCCTTTGACATTGGAATTAGCTCTGGCAGGATCACGGCCGTCGAGACCAGCCTAAAACAAAATCAGGCTTTAAATCGCATCGACGCGAGCGGCCTGTTAGTGATCCCTGGCATGATAGACACGCATGCACATGTCTACCAGCACGTCACCGGCAAATTCGGGCTAGAAGCGGATCTTGTTGGCGTCCGGTCCGGCGTCACCACACTGATTGACCAGGGCGGGCCAAGCTGCATGACGATTGGTGGCTTCCGTCATTTTATCGCAAAAAGGGCGAACAGCCGAGTTCTCGCCTATATCTCGGCCTATCTTGTAGGCGGGCTAGAGGGCCATCTTTATCCCGAGCTCTATGGACCTGGCGGAGTGAACGTGGAACACACGGTCCGGGTAGCCAAGGAGAACCCGGACCTGGTGAAGGGTGTCAAGGCCCATGCCGAGATCGGCGGCCAGTCACGGTGGGGCCTAGAGGTGATCAAACTTGGTCAAGAGGTAGCCGAGGGGGCCAATCTGCCACTCTATATTCATCTTGGGCAACTTTGGCCGACCGACGACGGGTCAGGATACATCCCCAATGCAGAGGAACTAATGGAGGAGCTTATCCCAGTTATGAAACCGGGAGATATTCTAGCCCATCCATTCACCCGGCACCCCGGGGGATTCGTCTCAGCCAATGGTGACATCCATCCGATCCTGCTGGAGGCGGTGAACGAAAGAGATATTTTAGTCGATGTCGGCCACGGTTCACATTTCAGTTTCGCGGCCGCCCGGCGTATCATCGAGGCTGGGATTTTTCCTGACACACTGGGCGCAGACATGCACGGCTACAACGTGTCCGTACCTAATGACGATGGCGACACAGCCCGCGAAGCCAACCCGTTCTTTGGTGTCGCGCCCTTCAACCTGACAATAGCGATGACCGAGCTCTTACACTTAGGCGTGTCACTGGACAAAATCGTGGCTATGGTCACCTCCACGCCCGCAAGAGTTCTGGGCATGCGGGACGAGATCGGCTCGCTGCAGCCCGGCATGGCAGCCGACATCAGCGTGCTAAAAGTCGAGACTGGGCGATTTCGGCTTTCAGATAACAGCGGAGCCATCGAAATCTGCGAGCAGTTGCTGCGCCCTGAATTTTGCCTAAAATCAGGTGTCCGCCACGATGCAGATTCCGTGTTCATTCCAGAAGCCTATGCCGCCTGACGCCAGTTTGGTGACCACCGCCCCTATCTCGTCGCAGTATTTGAACGCATCGGGAACCCATGCTTTTTGGCTAGGATCGCCATGACCAACCCGACAGACAAATCGCAGAATTCAGCTCCAGATTAGCTAACCGTCTGCCGTTTGGTCAGCGGGCCTCCAAAAACTATGGCTATTGCCGCGATGTGCCAAGGCGTCTCCAGATCCAGCGGCGGTCACTATCACGAAATCTGGAGCCCAAATCTGACGAAACTTAGCCCCTATCCGTTATCCTTCGAAATTCCTTAACCCCCATCCCTCGTCCCATGACACCTCTGCTGTCTCCTGCTTACACTAATGCAAAGTTTAAATGCGTGGTGACCGGGGCCCGGGTTAACGAAGTTGAACCAGCCTATTTTGAACTGCTTCCACCTTTATTCAAGCGGCTCGCACCGTACGTGCGATCTCTCCCCATTTGCCAAGATTAATCGGATTCTCCTCTATAGATTGCTTAGCGTGGTACATCACCAGGCGGCGAGCAATCCCGCTGTAACGCTTGATCAAACAGTCCGCCATATCGTCCCACCGAGCCACCACTCCGAACTGGTCGAGAATTTCATCCGAGACTAGATCCGCTGCTGCTTCACGGCCACCTGACTTCAATGCTCGTGACAATTCCAGGCGTTTGCCCTCGTACCCCAAATTGTCGAACTGGAAGGCATATCCCGGCGTCGCTCCATAGAAACCGATTGCTCTCTTTGCTTCCCGTTCCAGGCCCGCACGCTCCTCAGCCGTATCGCCGGCTATCGCTAATACCGGCACGATTAGATCAATTTCGTTGAGCGAACGACCGGCAAATTTGGCACCCTCGGTCACCGTTGGGATCACCAGATCATGGATATAAGAGATTGAGTGCATAGGATGGATGTGTAGGCCGTCGGCAACCTCGCCGGTGACCTTAAGCATCAACGGGTTTACGGCTGACATGTCGACCTTGATATCTTCATAATCGTGACGTGGCGGCGTCCATTGCGGCGTGAGCAACGAAAGCTGGTAAAATTCACCGTCATACTCCAGACGCGCCTGGTCGCGAAACGCCCGCAGCGACGCCTTCACCGCGCGCAAATAGTCACGCATCCGTGCGGCCGGATGGTCGAACGGAACCCCGTACCGACGCACCACGTGAGGACGTACTTGGCTACCAAGACCAAGACGGAATCGGCCGCCTGTGTTCGCAGCTAACTCCCACGCGATCTGGGCCGAAATCATCGGACTGCGGGGGAACGCGACAGCAATCCCCGTCGAGTAGTGCAGTGACGGCGCCGCCCGCACGGCCGACGCTATTTGCATCCAAGGAACCTGCGCGCCTTCAGTAAACAACAGGCCAGAAATGCCCACCGATTCAACATCTCGGGCCAGCCGAGCCACATTCTCCCAGGTGTCAGCCCGGGTCATCACATCGAACTCCATGAATATCCTCCCTTACGGCATAGCGGCAAACATGGGG
Organism: Rhodospirillaceae bacterium; assembly: GCA_002722775.1. Lineage (GTDB taxonomy): Bacteria > Pseudomonadota > Alphaproteobacteria > Thalassobaculales > Thalassobaculaceae. Next base: position 14,998 of record PBMU01000041.1, on the reverse strand, counting down.
ATATCGTGGTCGTCCGCTAACTGTACCAAGTGGCAATTTGAATATAATTGGCGCCTCCAACCGTGGATCGGAAGATCGTTGGCATATCGTCCCACATTATTCCGTTTATTTCTTGCAGGATCGTGTTGCCCAAACTGATACCTCGAGATGCAATTGCACCATTGGTCGAAAAAGTAATTTAGGATCGCGCAAGAAGAACAACAGAGTATCAGTTGAGTTTCCCACATGCTGAGCACCAACCATTCTAAATAGTTAGCACCGCATATGCCTGACGGATCGGTTGTCTCCACAGTCTGCCTCGCCCGCGTCCATCAGGCCTAAATTTTCCCAATTTTTTCATCTACATTAGGTAAAATTTGGCTGTCATGCCACCACGTCAGCAATCACCGATCAAACCGCAAAACCACAGCGTAGCATCTCCGGCTCCGCGCCGGGTGGTCACGCTCTGGAATCATCCCCAATTTTGAATTGTTCCCGGTCGGACGACCTAGAATGCCTCAATCGTCTCCACAAAGGCACCAATCCAATAAGTCATTGTAATAATGTAGTAATACAGAAATTATGAGTTCCTGACAACGAACTTTGATCCACTAAACAGCTACTGAATTTCGCGGACAGTCAAGTAATTGATCTGTTCTTTTCAGGTGAGGGGTCGAGACAAGGAGGAACACGAATGGACGGAACCGACCCAGACCTCGCCAACCGTCCATCGCACATTCTAATTCTGCAGCCGAGGTCCACAGACTCCGGGACATCGTGATGCATGGGCCTTGACTTCGAAGCGGTGACGCCAACGAAATCCTAATTCGCCGGTTTTCTCGAAGAGAAGTGTCGAAGGTCGAGAAGGGCCGATATTTGAATTTCGGGGCTACGCCCCTTAGGAAAGGACACGAGGAGATGACACGCAGACTTGTCGCCGAATTAGTTGGCACGTTTTCACTGCTGGCTGCGGTCGTGGGATCCGGTATCATGGCCGAACGCTTGGCCGGCGGAAACGTGGCGATCGCATTGTTGGGAAACACCATCCCCACGGGCGCTATTTTGGTTGTTCTAATCGTTTGTTTCGGTTCAACTTCCGGCGCGCACTTCAATCCGGCTGTGACACTTTGCTTCACGCTTCGCCGGGAGATCTCAGCCACGGCGTCGGCACTTTACATAATGGCTCAAGTCATCGGGGGTATAGCCGGCGTATTCGCGGCGCATGTGATGTTCGACATTCCGCTGATGAACCCTTCGACAACCGTCCGTACCGGCACGGGTCAATGGGTTGGTGAATTCGTGGCTACTTTCGGCTTAATAGGAACTATACTGTGTTGCCTGAAGGCACGGGCCGAGTTCGTGCCCTACGGCGTCGGCCTGTACATCACGGCTGCCTACTGGTTCACTTCGTCGACATCATTCGCCAACCCAGCCGTGACAATCGCTCGGGCATTTTCTGACACATTCGCGGGCATTGCTCCCTCAAATGTTGCCGCCTTCGTTGGCGTCCAACTGATAGCGGGCGCACTGGCTACACTGTTCTTCGGCTGGTTCTGGAAACGAGCGGAGGACACAGACCCTTATGATCGACACCGCATGACACCCTAAAAAGCACCATATCCGATTCACACCGGGACCGATATTTTGATCCGCTCAATCCGCGCATCCATGAAAATATTGACCGGCCCACAAGTTAAGTTAGAAGGCCTTTATTGATCAGCACTTCAGAATTAACCACGCCAAAACCCGTGATCGGCGTGTCGACCTGACCAACACTCCCTGGTCATCTTGTAGATGGCCAAACCGTCATCGACCCGCGTTTGGATTGCGGGATGATATTGATGAGCACATCCCTAAGTTGACGTCTATCTGAACCCTCAGTCATCAACCGCACCCGCGACTGCGCGACAGTCAATTCTATTTGTGGGATGGGGAGCGTACATGATCTCATCCGTTCTTCTTCCTGCAAAAGTCCATTCAGAATCTGCCTAGACCGTCACGGTAAATTCTGCGCCATTTCCGAGTCTAACGACAAAGACTTAGTGCCAAGTAGTCAATTTAGCGGCAATTGCAGAACGCGAACCCAAATCGCTACCCGAAACACGATGTGATATTTGTAGCCGGCACAGCCAATGTTGAACTTTGTCTGGAGAACCGGGCTAAGATGATAGCAATCGAAGCCACGAAGCTCGGCCACCGAGCTACACGCCCCTTCCTATATTGGTTTGCCGCCGGGCACTTCGCGAATGATTTTGGACCGGCGGGTCTTTGGATTTTAGCACCAGCGATCGCCGCATCGATGAACCTAAGTCCTGCTGAGATCGGGTTGCTGATCACGATACTACAGGCTGGTGCCGCAATGGCATATCTGCCGGCTGGCCTCCTGGGTGACCATGTGTCTAACAATGGCCGCTTGTTGCTTTTTACGTTTGTCTGGGTCGCCATCGGGTATTCGGTGAGTTCTCTGGCACCAAACTTTTGGACGGTCGTCCTTTTGTTGACGTTGGCGGGGCTAGGAGATGCCGCTTGGCATCCTCTTGCTACGGGCGTGCTGGTTAGGCTAAGACCGGATCGGCGTGCCGAAGCATTGGGAATACACGCAGTCGGCGGATCTTTGGCCGAAGTTTTCTCGCCTCTCGCAATGGGTTTCCTTATTGGCATCGTTGGCTGGCGGGATTCGATGCTTATCGCTGCATTACCCGCAGCTGTTATGGCTTTAGCTTTTGTATGGGTATCGCAACGCCTACCCCGAATGGATCAGCGGCGTTTTTCCCACACAGATTTCAAAGCCGTCGTTCTCCACTGGTGCAAGCCGACGGGTTTGAAACTCGTAGCCATTATTTCGTCCTACAACATGGCCCTAATGGCAATCCTTGCGATGATTCCCGTCTACTTTCAACAACGGCATGGGTTCTCGATTTGGCAAACCGGCGTAGCATTTTCCAGCATGATCCTACTTGGCGCGCTGGTGCAACCGTTTCTGGGTCGCTTATCCGATCGCTTGGGTCGCAGGCGTGTGATTCTATTTGGAAACGCATTCGCAGCGGCGCTAGCTGTCAGCGCGGGAGTGTTGGGGGTAAATCTTGTCATCACCATTGCATCCCTTTCAATTGCTACCATGACTTTAACTGGTATCCGATCTGTACTGCTGGCAGCGGCGGTCGACTATTCAGCGGATCGGGAGGGCACTGCGCTGGGTTTAGCCTTTAGTTTACTGTTCGGAATAGGGGCGCTTGGGGCATGGTTCGGCGGACTCTCCGCCAACGTTATGCTTGAAGGGGGATTCCTAGCCGCGGCGGGGTTTTCCTTGATCGCCACGGTGGTGTGCGCCTTAACAAAATTCGAGACCAATTCCGTGCCAGAATCGATACGAGAACCTGACAAACCTCGAAATTAGCAGTCCTTAACCATCTTTACCGTTCACGGCACGGCGCTATCTTGTCGGGTTGCGCATGAAGAATGCCAATGGAGCCGCCGCCGCCGCAGTCCACGCCATCAGGTAAAACGCATTGATGTAACCTATCATCGACGCTTGGCGTTTAATCTCATCTGATAAACTAGCAAGACCCGTTTGGGTAGAAGTACTCCATGGCGAGGGGAGCGGAGTAAGGGTTTGACTTGCGAATGCCGAAGCGAATTCTGTCATCGCCGCATAGTTACCCGAAGTTGACCGCAGCGTGACCATCACGGCGATCGAGATGAACAAACTTGAGCCGAAATTCCGCATCAGGGTGAAAACAGCTGAACCTTCCGTCAACTTGTCTTTCGATAACGTCGTGAAGGCAAGGATCGTCATTGGAGTGAAAGCGATACTCTGCCCAAACCCTAGAAGAAAATTGGTCCAGGCGACGTCGAAATCATTCATGTTGATGTCGAATTGCGCGATCGCGTAGCCTGCGGCTGCCTGGAGTAACAACCCGAGACCTAGTGAGATCCGTGGGATCAGCCTCGCCATCGGGATGACGAAGAGGAAGGCTGCCCAATTTCCGACGCCGCGCGACGCCAGAATTATCCCGATCGCACGATCCGGGTAACCGCGCAAATCGTGGAGCAAAGTTGGAAAGAGAACCAAACTAGTAAAAGTGAGAGTTCCCATGACGAATGCAATAATTGTCCCCAACGCAAAATTCCGATCCAACAAAAGTCTGGGATCAAGAAACGGCCGTTCTGCAGTCAAACAATGGGTCACGAAAACCCAAAACGCGATAACGCCCAAGAATGCCAGCAGTGTGATTTCCATAGAATCGAGCCAACCAAGCTTTTCACCTCGATCCAAAATGAGTTGAGCAGCGATGATGGACACTGACAGCGCAAGAAAACCTATCCAGTCAAATTGCACCGTCCGCTTGTCTTGATCGTTGGCCAGTGCGAACCAAGCACAGACAGTCGCCAGTAAACCCGCTGGCACGATGACAAAGAATGCCGCCCTCCAACTGTAGACGTCCGCCATATATGCCCCAATGATTGGCCCGAGAACCGGCCCGAACACGGCGCCCACCCCCCAAAGAACGATCGCCGTGGGTTGTAGATGACGAGGAAACATCGCCAGCACGATCGCTTGCCCAAGCGGCATTATAGGGGCGCCAAAAATACCTTGTCCTATCCGGTATAGAATCAGGCTATCCAGACTACTAGACAAACCGCAAAACAATGAGCAGACGGAAAATCCGGTTAGTGTACCGACCATAAGCGCGCGTTTGCCAATCCGCCCCGCGACCCAAGCCGTAAGGGGGGTCGCCACAGCAGTAGCAACGAGGTTGAGCGTAATTGCCCAGGAAATTTCATCCTGGCTAGCGGACATAGTGCCACGAATTTCCGGCAACACGACGTTGGCAATCGTGATCGTCATGCCGAACAACATGTTGCTCAGCTGCACCATTAAAAGCACCAGCCATAGGCGAGGCCCTATACGCAAAATGCTCTGGGGTTCGGCGGACAACCTCATCTCTTCTCAATTGGAAGGTGGCGCTTCGGTGCAAGAATGTTTGCCCGCCAAACCACCTAGACTGACAAACGGCTTATAGTAAACATTGCTGTCTTGCTCGCGATAATTGTCCGGCGCAACGTAAAGCGCCGAAAGCGTTGGTAGCCAAACACCACGGTCAGTAACAGACCGTTCAAAGAAATCAGCCCATATCCGACCCCGTGCAAGCTTAGGAAAAGTTACAGCATACGCTTAGTAGCCTGTTGGACAAGATTGGGTCAAAATGATCGATCTTGCTCATCATACCGCTACGCTCCTGAGAAGTGCCGACAGTTACTTATGGCTTTAACGAAAAAGGGGCATCTATCAACGGACTTCTGTATGGCGAACAGGAGTTAGAAGTCTCGTTCCACAATTGAGGCGGAGCAGTACAGCGGTTCCATCTTACCCCCATCGACTAAACCAACGGGGTAACCAATGCTTAAGGAAGCAAAATAAGTTGGCATAAAACGGGACTGCGGCTGGCCATTAATTGATCGACCGGAGAACATGCCTGTGTTTGTTTGAAACAACGCCGCCAATTAGAAAGGCAATCCATGCCGCGAACCGCCATGGATAATAAATAAGGAATGCGACCGTGAACCGAGACACCCCTACCAGAATGAATGGAGCTCAAGCGATCTTAAGGATGCTTGAGCTCCATGGCGTAAAGCATGTTTTCGGCCTACCCGGTGAAACTACCATCGGTTGGTACAAAGAGTGGCGGGAACAATCCTCGATAAAATATGTTCTCACACGGGACGAGAGAACCGCATCGTATGCTGCGGAAGCGTATTCGAAGGTCAGCGGCAGACCCTGCGTTCTGGAAGCACCCAGTCCCGGCGTTACTCATTGCACCCCCGGCATCACCGAAGCGTATCTGAGTTCGATACCAGTAATCTATTTCAGTTCGGACATTCCAATGAATCAGGACAAGAAACATGGCCTGACTGGGGTCGATCAAACCGCTTTGTACCGGAGCATCTGCAAAGAATCATTTGTTATCAACAATACCGCGGAGATTCCATTTATTCTCCGGCGGGCGTTTCGAGTGGCCACTTCAGGACGACCCGCCCCAGTTCACATTCGCGTCCCGATCAATATCTTTCATGAAGAAGCCGAATTAGCCGACCTCTACGCTGAGCCGGATTACCGCTGTTATCCGGCCCACCGTCCGGTTGCGGACCACAGCCAGATCAAAGCCGCGATTGATCTGTTGTTGACGGCCAAACGACCAGTGATTGTCTGTGGCCAGGGGGGGTTAATTTCAAGGGCGTCGAAAGTCCTTTTGGAACTTGCGGAAACGCTTCAAATACCGGTCGGCACAACAACCCCAGGCAAAGGGGTCATTTCGGAAACCCATCCCCTTGCTTTGCGTGTTATCGGGGCGCGGGGTGGCATGGAGTACTCGAACAATTACGTGCGCGACGCTGACACCGTTTTTTTTATCGGCACCAACACCGATTCCGCGGCTACCGATCACTGGAAGCTCTACGGAAACCCCTTTGACAAGACGTTCATCCACCTGGACATCGCCGAAGCGCACGTTGGAAACAATTTTCCCGTGCAGGTCGGCCTAGTAGGTGATGCGCGTGCAAGTCTAGAATATATGGTCGAGTTGATACGGTCGGACTACCCCAACTTGAAGCGGGATAAGATCGACCTCAACCCGATCAAACAGGCCGCACTCAATGCAGTATTCAGCTCAAACATACCGATGCCACGAGGTACTATTTCGCCGGTCACAATTACAAAAGCACTGGACGACATCCTGCCGCCGAACGCGATCGTCACGGCCGAACCAGGGGTCAGCGCGATATATCCCTCCGCTCTACTTTCGGTAAAGGAGGCGGGTCGCCGTTATCTGTCGAACTATTCGATGGGTGCATTGGGGTATTCTGTACCCGCCGGTCTCGGAGCGTCCCATGCTTCGGACGGTCCGATCATCTCCTTTACCGGCGACGGATCGTTTGGTTTTGTAATCGGCGACTTGGAAACAATCCGCCGCAGCAATAAGAACTTCACTGTTATTTTGACGCGGAACGATACATTCGGCTGGATCCGTGGTGAAGCTATCCTTCTAGACGAGGTGGACAAACCATGGGCGACCGATTTTGGAGCGGTGGATTATGTAAAGGTAGCCGAGGGATTTGGCTTCAGAACTGCGCGCATTACGTCGGAAGACGAGATCGAAACGGTCTTGCGGGACGCCATCGGCCACGACGGCGCAAACTTTATCGAAATCATGGTTCCATCTCAGGACAAGATCGTACCGTTCGTCCCTTCATGGGTCCGAGTTGCCCGCGAGAAGGGCCTCCCGCATTTCTATTAACATTACCAAATCAGGCTCAAATCAATGAGCTTGTCGATGTCCAGAGCCGGCCGGAATAGAACGGCTTACGACGAGCTTCCTAACATCGTTGCAAACGCTTTCCCTCTGGATCGTCGGGACTATTCAGGTTTAACGCGTTGATCATATAGCGATCGTTCGGCGCCGGGCCTGTCACCTACCTATAGGTTCGAGGCGGGCTGATCACTCAAAATATTACTTTTTTCCTTCATAGACACTAGCCGTAATGTCATCCCGTTCAAGAAACAGATGGGGAGCGCAGGTGCCAATCGGTAACGTTTTGAAACGCTTTGCCCACAGCCAAAAGCTTCAAGTCTTGCCAGCGGGATGCGACGAGTTGCAGGCCAGTGGGCAAACCGCACTCGTCGAACCCACTTGGAAGCGAAAGGGCAGGCACACCAGCCATCGACCATGGAAAATTGTTACGGTTGATACGATTGGAGGTGAGTCCCATGTCCGCTGTTGGATCGGCTAACGGCGCGGTAAAGGGAGTGGTCGGCATGGCCAAAATATCGATGCCATCGCCAAACAAGAACTCTACTCGTCGCCGCCAATGTTCACGAAATCGGATCGCCTCAGCATATTGAATTCCACTCACGTCGCGGCCTACGGCAATGCGATCGTAAACATCACGGCCCATTCTTTGAGACTCCGTTTCCATGCGCTCTCGATGCAATGCCGCCGCATCGGTCATGACTATCACCGTCGAGAGGAGTCGCCAGGCCTCCTCGGCGCCGTGGAGTTCAATATCCACCACCCTGGCACCGAGATCGGCCAGCAACGCGACGGATGCTTCGGTATTGGCCGCGACTTCCGGTTGCAAGGCTTCGTGAAAGAACGCTCGAGGTTGCCCGATTATCAGTCCCTGGAGTGTAGTTTCCGAACTCACCAATACATCGTCGACAGGTCGCTTACTCGATGTCGGATCTTCCGGGTCAAAACCCGCGATCGCTGAGTAGCAGACTGCTAAGTCCTCAACACATCGCGCGATTGGCCCCAACGTGTCATGTGGGGGGCTAACCGGAAACGATCCACGGTTCGGCACCGCACCATTGGTCGGTTTAAAGCCAGCCACGCCATTGAAAGACGCTGGAGCGCGTATCGACCCACCTGTGTCGCTGCCGATTGACAAGACGCACATGCCAGCCGCGACGCTAGCGCCAGAACCACCAGACGATCCGCCAGGCACATGAGAAGCGTTCCAAGGATTAAGGCACGGACCAAAATGTTGGCTTTGACTGGTGGCACCGCACGCGAACTCGTGGAGGTTGGCCTTACCGACGATCACAGCCCCGGCCAGACGGAGACGTTTAACGACTTCCGCATCCTTTACCGCAACATTGCTCGAGAAAAAGTCCGACGCCATCGTCGTCCGAATGCCTGCGACATCAATGTTATCCTTGAGAGAAACTGGCATACCGTGCAATAGGCCGAGCCTAGCCCCCGTGCGTCGGGCCGCATCGCACGCCTCAGCATCCTTGCGGGCAGACTCTGGCATTGGAGTTATGATCGCATTATAAGCATCGTTGTGCCGGTCGATGGCATCCAAAGCGCATTCGGTTAGCTCTATTGCCGACGAATCGGCCAACCATTTTCTGGTCAGCGTATCCACGCTAATCCTCCAAACTCCAATTTGATCGCGCATCCCAACGGAGAAAAGAATACATCGGAATTGCCGACGCTAGACTGACCTATACAGACACGGAGGCAAAGTCATTCTGTAAGGGCCCATCCAACGATGTCTTAGACCTTGTCAAAGAATTTCTGCACTTCGTCCTCCGACAAGTTCAACCATTCCCTATATACATCCGGTTCGTCTGCCCCAGGTTCCGGGAAAAAGCGGAGGTCACTCTGTTCGTATTGTGAATATCTTAGTGGGGAAGCGGGCAGGACGACGTCACCCATGTATGGGTGTTGCATATCGTGCAACATGCCCCGCTCGCGCATGTGTCGGTCTGCCATAACCTCGGAAAGATCCCTTACCGGTGCAACGGGGATGCGCGCGTCTCGGGCTAGCATAAAGACCTCACCACGGCTACGAGTGCTGGTCCAATACTCGATCATCTGGTTTATTTTTGTCTCGAACTTGTGGCGCAGCACGCCCGTCGCATAGTCCGGATTGCCAATCAGATCGTCGCGGCCAATCAGTCGCACCAAACGCTCCCATTGTGGCTCACTAACGCAAAGCAAAGCGATCCACCCGTCGGAACATCGATAGCGCCCGTACGGGGCGATATTAGCCGCAGATTTGTCCGCTCGTCGCTCTGGAAGTTCTCCGGTCCGGTGGTAGTGTGAAAACTCGCTTCCTAGCGTAAAGTACATTGCTTCCGCCATGGCGGTTTCGACCCGCGTACCGTGGCCGGTTCTTTCTCGCGCCAGCAGCGCACTTACTATGCCACCATAGAGGTGGATCCCACCCATAATGTCGCAAATCTGACCACCAGCCTTCACCGGCGGGTCGCCAGCGTTTCCCGTCGAGCTCATGATCCCACAAACTGCCTGCACAGTATGGTCCATAGCCAATTGATCACGATCGGGACCCGAAATACCATACCCGGTGGCGGTGCCGTATATTAATCTTGGGTTAAGGTCTTGCATCGTTTCCCATCCGAGACCTAGCCGGTCCATGGTACCAGGCGCGAAGTTCTCAACTATCACGTCCGCCGCGCGGGCCATGTTTTTTAGGACTTCCTTGTCGCGTTGCTGCTTAAGATCAAGCACCAAACTCCGTTTATTTGAGTTAAGCATGGCAAATGCTAATGGTGTATCTTTGCCGCCACCTCGTCGCATGCGCTCACCGCCGACAGGTTCGATCTTGACAACATCAGCACCCGCCATCGCCATCAAAAATGTCGCGTAGGGTCCTTGAAATATCTGCGTGAGATCAAGAACACGGATGCCCTGGAGCAACTGGTCGTTCATCCTCACAATCCTTTATTCAGTTTTTACCAAGCCCACATACCATGTCAGAACGAAAAACCTCTCGACGAATTCATCCGGCTTGCTCGATCGTCACAGTATGTTCTAACGAGGCACCTTGTCCCGCGCCGGATTTCATCTGACGCCATGAAACCAAACACCAAGAGAAAGAAGTTTGCTGAGGATCTGTCCGTGAAACACACCCGCCCTAAACTCACCTCAGCAACGTGCTAAAGACTGACATCGATAAAACGGTCAACTACATCGCCGAAGGGCAAAGGATTAGCATCTCAAACTAATTCGCTATCCACTTCATATTCGCAAAACGTCATGTGATATTTACGTGATGACACATCCATGCTGATCTCGGACTAGTGCTAGCACTCACAAACGTGGCACCGTTAGGCTACCAGGGTCCGACGTATTCGAAGAGAGCTTCGACGATCGAGTAACCCGGACTGGTCGACAGAAACACATGATAAAGGGGACAGCAGGATGGCACTCACGGTCGCAAAATTTCTCGACGTATCCGGCGGCTTACAGGCCAATCAGTTCAGCGTTGGGGACCGTTATACTATCAACAGTATTTCGGACTTGGACGAGACCTACAAGCAACTGATGGATAAGCCCATCCCCGTCATTATGGCGGTGACTGGTGGCGACGGTCGGCCCAATTTGACACCCATGTGGTTCGACTACGAAGCTGATAAGGTCCTAGTAAACGTCGCCGAGCAGCGTAAGAAAACGAATTGGATCCGAAAAACTCCACAGATAACGCTACTATTGATCAATCCAGAGAACATGTATCATTGGATGAGTATCAAGGTGACGGTCGTACGTGAGATGAGCGAGGATGATCCAAACGACGGCCCGCGCGTGACGGCCCAGCTTAACAAGATTTGGCAGAAATATATTGGCGAGGGCGATGAATACCAGTTGCGCGATCCTTCGATCAATGAGCGCCGGGTTCTCTTCGAGTGTAAAGTGGATCGGATAGCAACGTTTGGGCAACCTGGGTAGTCCTAACCGGTAGCGGAGGATTGTAATGCGACTGGTTGCTCATAACGAGGCAAATGAGGTCGAAGTGGCCCGTGCTGGCGGCATCGGGTTAAGGCGAGACTACATCGGCAGCCCTGGGCTAATTGACGAGAGTCCGCAAGCCTTCTACGTCGACCGGCTCTATCCCGAGGCTCGCATCGACCCGCACTTCCATGACGTTGATCAGTTCCAGGTAGTCGTCGCAGGGCATTGTAGGATGGGCAAGAAGGGGGCCGCCCCCATAACCTTTCAATACGCCGACGCCTATACCCCTTACGGCCCGATTGTCGGGGGGAAAGAAGGGTTTGCGTTTTTCACCCTGCGCCCGGTCGCGAGCGGTGGTTTTTTTGCCATGCCCGGTAATCGTCATAAAATGCCAGGACGTGCGGGACGAAACATCGCAGGACGACTGAAAATCACGGACCCATTGCCCGCGTCAGGAAAAACTTTCCGTGAAAGCCTGATGAACTATGCTGATGATGGCGTTATGGCGATGGGCTTGTATTTCGGCCCCAATGCTTGCGCGGAGGGGCCGGCATCGACTGGTGGCGGCCAATACTACCTCGTCTGCGATGGCGCGCTGGAAGTTGGAGACAAGCGGATGGCGAGGCAGTCGCTTATACATGTCGAGCCGGGCGAGGCCGCTCCCTCTTTGTGCGCTGGAATTAACGGAGCTGCGGTCATGGTCTTGCAGTTCGCGCGCCCCTCAGTCCGCCCGGGTTCCAACCCTCACGCATTGGCCACCCGCGATCCAAACGACTATGTGCAACGACCCGAAGGCTCAGGACGCTAATTGTTTTGTCGAACCTCGCAATGATCGAATAAAACAAACAGGGGACCAAGTTCGAACCCGTGCAACACTGCACGCTTGCCACCTAATGTACTTTTCTCGTCTGGTTTCTATCCTTCCAATCGCGAGGACGGAACCACGCCTTTATTGCAAAATCTTCCCAACTAAATGTTTCCGATTCAGATATCGACAATGTTCGCCTGCGTCTCGATTAGACGCTATCCCCCGTTGAAGTTTCGGGGGCCCTCGGCAGCAATCTTAGCTGCATATAGAACGTCACCGGCGGGTCGTGTCCAACGGTCTCTCGGACCCATTGAAAAAACTCTGGCGACGCCGCCTAATCTGCGGAGTTACGATGTAGTAGTGAGTTAAGTCTGTACTACCATTGGGCCGCGCCAGGCATGGGAAAATGCCGGCTCAACATCGGGACACCGCGCAAGACCAGCAACGTGAAATTTTTCCCGAATAAATGCCAGATGCTCCCGCCCGAACAATCCAAGCGTGCGGCCGGTGGCTGGATCGTCGAAAACATAATGTGGCACACCCGTTGCTCCCGTCGATTCCGCCGCTGCGTTACACGCGGCCAAGCCAACGTCGCCCATCCCGTCAGGGGCCATAAATTTGTCGAAATTGGTTAAGCTGACCTCGGCCTCTTTGAGGGTTAAGCGCAACTGATCCAACGATTCCACTTCGTAATCGCGCCAACCGCTGCCCCAACCCTGTAGATAAACGCGCATCAAGAATGGCACCGCCTGTTCTTGCTGCTCGGCGAATAGGCACGCCTTATGGACCGCGGTCGAATCGAGTAAGCGATGCGGGCTGCGAAACGGCAGCCCCTGTAACGCTGCATATTGCCGTGCCGCCGCGTAATACATTCGGGCCTTTCGGTCGGCGGCAGCATTAGCGGGTCTCCGTCTCATATCGCTGTCAACACGCTTCGACACGCCGATTGCCACGTAGTCTAATGTATATGGCTTAACATCCAATTTTACTCGATAATCCCGAGCCACCATTAGCGAGGGTCTTACAGCCAAATAGGCATGTGGTGATTTTACGTCCAGATAAACCGTAAGCACATTTTCGCTATCTTGCGCCATGATGCGTCGCCATTCCTTTTCCTCGTCAAGAATTAACGACGCAGCAGCCTTAAATTCCTTCGGCAAACTCTTTCTCCGATAGAATCGCAAAATTCGTCCCGCGCCAATCCGTCCTGGCATATTTCTAACAAAGGCTCATTCACGTCCGTGCGTTCTGGGGCCATCCGATAGGACTGATATCGGAATAAACCAAGACCCCCTCGCGGTGTGAGACGCCGACAGCTCGGATGGCCTCAGATATTTCGACGAGATCGTGATCAAATATGACAGAACCGTCCGATGGGAGATCCGGAAGAAGCGGGGTCGTCCGGTGTTCAACTTTCTCAAAATAACAGTGCCCACGTCGCCCTTTATGCCGGTGAGGCGGGGCCCCTCCCTCACTCTCTCAACATCAAGAATAAGACGTCAGATCAAAGAACCCAACCTGAAAACTCCATTGACAGATAAGACCTGGTGAACTTCCGACATTTCCTATGATAATCCACCCTTCACAGGTGGGCCATGGCACTAAATCACGGCCCGTTAACAGGCGGGATCCACGTTTGCACAAAGATCGCAAACCCTAAACCACGACCTCGAATGGGACATATTTTGCCGCTTTACGCCTGATAGGCATTTATCGTTCTTGTAAATTGTGCCGACGCCGAGCTAATCCGAGCTCCCGCAGCCAGACATAAAAGCCGCTAGCGATGATGATTATGGCTCCGGCGATGGTCCAGGCATCCGGCACGTCGTCAAATACATAATAGCCGTAGAGCGTCGCCCAGATGATCATGGGGTATTGGAAGGGGGCCAACATCGAAGCATTGGCCGCCTTGAAGGCGTGGATGACGATCAGATGTGAAACCCCACCAATGACGCCGATTCCCAGCAGCAATAGCCATTGCTGCACGTTCGGTGTTTGCCAATAAAAGGGTGCGACGAGCGAGGAGCACAGCGCCCCAACCAAACCGGTGTAGAAGAGCATCGCCACCGGATCTTCGTTCCGAGAGAGCTGACGGGTCATAATGGAATATAGGGCGAACATCAAGGCGACAGCGATCAGCATCAGATAAGCCCAATGCACTTCCTGAAATCCCGGCCGCAAGATAATCAGAACACCGATAAAGCCGATCACCACGGCGGCCCAACGTCGCCCGCCGACTTTTTCACGCAGAATCGGAATGGACAGCGCCACCACGAAAAATGGCGAAGCGAACGTGATGGCATTCGCATCCGCCAGTGGGACGGTGGAGATCGCCAGGAAAAAGAATAACGTGCAGGCCGCTAGCAACCCACCTCGCAGGGACAGTGCGATCGGTCGTTCGGTCCTCCACAACCGTTTCATTCGTGCGCCCGGGAACAGCGCGACCATGATGATCAAATGAAAGGCGTAGCGGCCCCAAACGATGATCGGCACTGGCAAATCGTCGGCAGCGTACTTGGCCAGCATATCCATGGTCACGAACATGAAACCCGACACCAGCATCAGCACGATACCTAGCACCGGTCTGCTGTTGAAGTGCCCTGAATCAGTGCCGGTTGCAACGATTTTGTCTCGCTCGACGGGCATGGGTTTCCCTTTCCTACAACTGTCCGACAAGCGGACGGGAAAACCGCGTTCGGATACTTATCACGTTCTCCATATGGCGCGATATGGCTCGTGCCCGGCTTGAAAATCCCGAAGCAGGAAACGAGTGGGGCGTTACGCGCGCTCACCGAGGAGGCGGATCCATTCCGGAGAACGCACCTTTAAGGATTGAACTCTTCGGTGAGCTGCCGGAGCTGTTCGGGCCTAGCCAGAACCAAAAACGCAAACGCACTCGGTCGGGTGATCCAGGAGTGTTGGGTGTGCACGTAACGCTGGTTGCGGGGGCAGGATT
>PBMU01000040.1 GCA_002722775.1 Rhodospirillaceae bacterium | reverse complement strand
TCGGACTATTTTCCCCATGAGCGCCTGATGTGGCGTCTCGCGACGCGCGCCGTCACGCCACCCCAAGCTGCGCGTTATTTGGCGATGAAATAAAGGCGGCCGGCGAATGAAGCGACTACTTAGCCGAAAAAAAACCTGTTACCACAGTTCAACGTCCCGAGAGCCAGTGTGAGCCTTACCACATGTGCTTTGGCCCCTACGATTACAAAGGGGGCCGCAAATACGTCGGCGAGTGAAAAAAATAAGGAGCACGGCGAGTTGTATTTAGTACCCACCTAGCCGATGGCGAGTATAAAAGGGGTATATAACGTCGGTGAATTCCCAGAGGGCGATTTCCACGGCGAAGGTAAATATTACTATGCGGACGGCGACATATACGTGGGCGAGTGGGACTGGAACAACGAGCAAGGCCAAGGTACTTATTACTATCTCGCGGATAACCGATTCAGAGGCGACAAATACGTCGGGGAATTCAAGTCGGTAAGAAGAACGGCCAGGGTATTTACACCTATGCCGATGGACGTGTGGAAAAGTGTATTTTTTGAAGATGATGAAAAAATAAGCTGCAAACCCTCCTCGTCACGAAGCAACTGATCAAGTTATCCAATAGGAAATCGATTGAAAATGGGGAGTCATATTGTGAAATAATATTTCATTTATGAAAAGAATGACCAGAAGTTTGGAGTACCAGTTAAAAGTGTATTAGAAATTGTTGAAATATACCAAATACAAGACCTTAATTTAGATCTATTTGGCTGTCCGACTGAACCTTATTGCATTTGGGGAAACGGTAAGGAAATAAGCCGCAAAGCTGCGTCACTATAGGTAGCGGAGACCCAGTCAAAGTTTGGGGTTACGGTTGGTGATGGGGAACATCTCTTCTGGCTCGAAGTCAACCTTCAACAACGCGAAGTCATTCTGTCGACCCGGCCTTTGTAATAGCCAAGGGCGTCAAGAGTGGACTGGACAGGCGGTAGCGGCTGCTTCCTAATATGTAGGAATTCGGAGCATCCAAAATCTTTCTCGGGGTTAAAAATGAAAAATCAAATCATTTTTGGGCTTTCGGCGGCGCTCCTCACTTGCGCTGCAACGATTGCCATGGGGCAGTCTAGTGCCTTCGCGTCGACTTCAGACGGTCTGGCAGCTGTCTATGCTGGCTATAGCGACAGCTCTCGTGACAATAAAATGTATTTATTTGATGGTAAAAAATATGTTCGATGGTCCTCGGCATCCCACACCATGGATAGCGGTTACCCAAAACAAATTCACGGTCCCTGGCCGGGTGTCCCTGGTGATTTAGATGCTGCAATATATGCTGGATACAGCAGCGGTTCGTTCAATAATAAATTATATTTTTTTAAAGGAAATCAATACTGGCGATGGAATATCGAAACGGATGCAATGTCGGATGGCTATCCAAAATTGATCAAAAATGGTTGGCCGGGCATCCCTAACAATTTGGACGCAGCGGTGTATGGCGGTCGGAGCGACACGCATCGAAATAATAAATTATATTTTTTCAAAGGTAGTCAATATTGGCGATGGGACATCGAATTAGATGAGCTTGAACCTGGATATCCAAAAACCATCCAGGACCTTTGGCCGGGGTTACCGAATAATTTAGATATGGCTGTATATTCTGGTTTTAGTGACTCCAATCGTGCAAATAAACTATACTTTTTCAAAGATAATAAATATTGGCGTTGGGATAATAAGGCAGATCGATTGGATGAAAATTATCCGCGATCAGTCGCTAAAAATTGGCCTGGAATTCGCCAGACGAGAGCCGTACCCAAAAGCGCTCCAGCTCAGGACCTAAGGTCGGCGAATAACAAATATTGTGAGTTAACCCAAACATTAGAGTGTCCTAGAGATCAGGCGAAGTATGGGGACCATTACGATTATGGTTACTGGGGCGGTGGTAGCTGGTGCGGTTCTAAAGCGACCGCGGGTTACTGGGTGTGGAAGAATCCTAATTGGTATGTTTGGAAGTCAAACAAGGGGTGTGCCGCAGTAACCCCATCTACCGAAACATATGCATTTGATACCAACTGGGGGTTGCTAACGGTTCATTCTGATGACGGGGTCACATTCAAGGGTACATATGGGAAAAAAGGTGGGAGAGTGTATGGCGTATATGATGACGGTGATAGAACGTTCAGAGGGTTTTGGGACAAACCAAAAGCTAAAAAGAAATGCAGTCGTAAAAAAAGAGGTTCAATTTATTGGGGAAAAATAGAATTTCAGCTGAGTTCAAATGAAGACTCTTTTACTGGAGTTTGGGGCTATTGTGATGATCAGCCTAGCAGAGATTGGAGTGGTACAGAGCGTTTGCCTAGTCAGGTTTTTACGCAGTGCAACACCGAGGATTCATGTAAAGCTGCGGCCGTTGCGCAAGGTCTACAATTAGGAGGTGCTGGCTACGCCTTTTCATCAGGATCATCAGTATATTCAAGGGGTTGTTACGCCTATGAATCGGGTACATACGGTGGAAGGGCATATTTTGGCAGCGGTGGGTCACAGCAACAAATGGAAGCAGTGCTACGCGCACCAAAATATCGCTTGTGCGGTCCAAATAGAAAAATAAAACAGTAGGGTATATATGCCAGCACAAAAACCAAACGAATTTGATGAGTAGAATTTGACTTTTTCTTAAATGCATATAAAGGAGAAAATAAATGGCGACGTACGAATGTAGTGTATGTGGTATGAGTGTAAATGCAAGTTGCGGGAAATGCGAAGAGCAACTATTAAATAATACTTTAACAAAAGACAATGGAAATAGTGTCCAGATTTCCGAATGCCCGAATGGTCATGGTAAAATCAAGTCACCCATGTGCTGTGGGCAAGATATGGGGTATGCTGCTCAATAAGTTTGCTGAAACCTGTGGCCCCATTACTTGCTACTTCACTTCGGTTCCTAGGTTGATCTTTATGGTCCTGTAGGGGCTCATGATATACAACTAATAAGGGTCAAATTCTGTAAACCGATGAACATCAACAGCGTGACCACGCCGCAATAGGAAGCTAATGACGCGTAAACGGCCTCAAAAGGAACACAGCGGACCATCGTTACCTGTTTTTTCAGCCACCTAAAATTCAGCCGCTCCATTTCTTTTAGAATCTATGTCTTACGGGCTTACGATTACAGCGTCATAGACCTCACGCCATTGGCGAATCGCTTTTATGTGTTCATCCATTGAATCACATTCTGATCCCATCGTCACAAGTGAAATATGACTACCGCCTGCATTAGACCAATTAATAATATCATGGGGCCATTGATTAGGACCGCGATTAAATTGCTGTATTGATTCGAATCCAAAACTGTCCACGGGGCGTCCAATTTCCATTAATTTCTTTTCAATGTAACCTTTATGCTCTATCGCTTCAGTTTGACTCCGGCCGGCAAAGAGGAACCCATCCCCTGCGCGAGCTGCTCTGTCATAGGCTGGTTGACTAAATCCACCCAGCCAGATCGGTATTTTTCTGGTCGGCCTTGGCAAGATGCCGGCTCTGACTATTTTATGGTCGTTATCTTCATAATTTAAAAGAGGTTCGTTCCATAATTTACGAAGAAGAGCAATTTGGTTTTCCTGACGTTGACCTCTCCTCTTAAAAGTTTCTGGTATTTCGAGTCCCTCAAATTCAACCCAATTCCAACCAACCCCAACACAGAGCCTAATTCTACCATCAGAGAATAAATCAATATCCGCGACCTGTTTTGCTACGAGGGCCGTTTGCCTTTGGGGTAGAATTAGAACCCCCGTTGTTAATTCAATCTTCTCCGTTACACCCGCTAAATAAGCAAATGTAACCAGTGGCTCATGGAACGGATCGGTGTCTTTATATGGACCGGTCAATGCTGGTTTTCTATCTGAATGATCCGCGCCCAGTACATGGTCATAAAGAATTATGTGGTCATACCCAATTTCTTCTGCCGCCTGAGCAAAATCTTTAACTGCAACAGGATCACCCTTAAGCTCTGTTTGTGGATAGACCACGCCCGCTTTCATCGCAAATTCCTCATTCAAGAATGTTAGTCAATGAATTACGAGGAGGTTAAGTCAGTGCTCGCCCTGTCTGCAAGGAAGGGAATTCAAATAACATAAAACTGGTAACATCATTCAAATTCATCAAAAAATATAAAACCTATTTATTAAATTTAATTCCCTAATTATTGACTTTTCGTTAAATATTGCCACCTAGGGCACAGGGCAAGACTTGGTTCAATCGCAGAAAAATTAACACGCCAATTATATTACTTAACCGCTTGGAAAATCCTCCATCCGATTTTCCTTATGGCTCCGTCTACCCAGGGGAATAACAATGGTAGTAACTTTTCTGCGTGTTGAGGCTGAACCAAGCAGTGCAGATTCTGAGATTCGTGCAGGTAACCAGTACGGGTGGTGTTTGTACGAAAAAAACGAACCCCTCTCATCAGCCCACGGTCTTCTTCAGAACGCCAGATGATATTTCGGTTGATCGCCGAATAATACAAACACGACGAATATCGTTTTTGATGGGGTGATGTTTTATTTTTTGCGGCTTTATTCAAGGCCCGCTAGCAATAACGACGCCACCGTTGGCGGAGACCATGGTTAGCGGCGTGTTCATTTCCAATTTTTTTCTGATTTCAGCAATCTTAACCTGCGCGGCTGTGGCCGCCGCTTCGTCTTCGTATTGCGTAATTACGCTAGTGTTCAACTCCTGGGTTCGAACAAATTGAACAGATTTGGCCCCAGCTGAAAGAACCAGTGGTACGAGTTCTTTTCGCGCAAATTCCTCCATTTCGTCCGTCCATTTGGTTATGCTCCAATTTGAAATTGTGACGTATCCCATTTCTGCCCCCATTTTTGGTTGTCCACGCATTAGGTCTTGCATGGTGTCCTGTGCACATCCAAGGTGTTGAAGGTTTATTCCTAATAACTGCCAGCTAGCGGGTCTAGCCCTGTCTCCGTATGTGCCCACCCACTCGTGCTGTCATTGGCACTCAGGCTATTAGCCTGAGCCAAATGTACAAATCATGGTTGTTGAACCAACAGATAGATTAACTACGCATTAAAATGCCGTCTAAGATGCAGATTTATGTATTTGGATGTTGGTTAGGCGTTTGTACGATTTTTGCCAACATTTTTCCCCTGTACGGACCGTAATTTACTATTTTTTGAGGCGAATTCAATATACCGAAAACCCAAATTTTCACGAACTCTACTTGTTATATTCGTGTCATTTTTGTAGTGGCGTTTATACTCTACTGTTTTATTTGTTTATTTGGACCGCACAAGCGATATTCTGTTCTGGCTGGCACCTCTTCGATTTGTGACTGTGACCCACCGGTGCCAAAATATGCCCTTCCTTGGTATGTACCCGATTCATAAGTGTAACAGCCCTTTGTTCCGTAGGATCCTGACAAAGCGTAACCACTACCCCATAATTATAGGCTCTGCGCAACAGCCTGTTTTACTGAGGTTGTGTCCCGCGAATTTTAGATGAATTTTAGCGATTGGTCGCGGATAATTTTCATTTAAAGAACTCACGGTAGGTGGCTTCCATAACAAGGGTTGTTTCCGGTAACTTGAGGGGGGGTCTCTAGGGAAAATAAGAAAAAAATATAAATAAAGTTAATAATTTTATAATTAAATAATATCTCCGATTTGTATAATATGATAATGATTTATTTTAAATACATAATTAATGAAATTCTCATCATAATTTAATGAAACTGTTCATATTCAAAAACATAGCTAATTATTCATAAATTTTTTATCGTTTTATACCTGGGATAATCGATACCGTTTTTCAATTATCTTTTGTTATAGTGAACAATAAATCCTAGTGAATGAACGGCGGTCAGGACAATGGAGACTCCGATAAAGTACGAGGACGGTGGTGCTTATGAGCGTGGCATGGGGGCGTGGAGCCAGTTAGTAGGTAAAGCGTTTCTTAATTGGTTAGCACCAGAAACGGGGCTTCGGTGGATCGATATTGGGTGTGGTACAGGTGCGTTCACCGAATTACTGGCGCAAGAATGCGCCCCTGGTGGGATTGTGGGAATAGATCCGGCTGAGGCGCAGTTGGAATTCGCGCGCGAACGACCGGGAGCCAGCAGTGTCAGGTTCCATCAAGGCGATGCTATGGCGTTGCCCTTTGAGGACGATAGTTTTGATGCAGCTGTGATGGCATTAGTCCTTTTCTTTGTGCCGGATCCGTCTAAAGGCGTAGCGGAAATGGTACGTGTGGTCCGCCCAGGTGGCTCCGTATCATGTTACGTTTGGGACATGCATAGTGGGGGTTTTCCATATGAACCCATCCAGGCTGAGATGCGGGCTATTGGGATGAGGCCTCCATGGCCGCCTAGCCACGGTATTTCGCAGATGACATCCCTGACCGCGCTCTGGGAATCATCTGGACTTAAGCAGGTTCACTCAAAAGAGATCAGAGTTCGCCGTCACTTCTCAGATTTCGAAGAATTCTGGACATTCAGTACAGGCACTGGTGCTTTAAAACCTACATTGTTGACAATGACACCGGAGAAATTGGCGGAACTTAAAACGCGAGTGAGGACGAATTTAAAAGTGACATCTGATGCACCTGTAACCCATGAATCCTGGGCTAACGCGGTTATGGGGCGTGTTATTAACGGGTAGTTGCCGGGAATACCGAAATTACAGATGATCGATACGATTGTATTTAAAAAATAATATACATATGAATAAAAAAATTCCTTTGTATCCAATAATAATATTGTATATTAGTAAATTGATGAAATTAAAACCATCAATAATTTTGGCATTTGTGCATATTAGGGAGGGTTTGTAATGGGGTGGTTCAAGGGTATATATGTCACGCAGCTGGAATTTGTACCTTTGTATTCTTGAGGACGGGTTCGGTGCGTTAAAAGGCTTAAAATAGGTTTCGTTGAAGGAGTCGTTTGGTTTATGGATATCGAAATAAAGACCGATATTCTTTCGGGGCGTGTTGCATTGGTTACCGGTGCATCGCGTGGTAATGGAGCTGCGATTGCTAAGGGTTTGGCTCGACATGGCGCGGTTGTCGCAATAACCGACGTATTGGATGTAGGGTCGGCTTTAGTAGCCGAGGAAATTATAGCATCTGGCGGTAAAGCCATTTGGCGACATCTTGACGTCGTAGATCTAGACGAATGTGCCAGGGTAGTAGCAGAGGTTTCATCTGAACTTGGGGACATATCTATACTTATCAACAATGCCGGGGTGGTCACTCGAGAGCCGATTGGCGGCCAGGGATTTCAGGAAGGTTGGCGAAAAGTCCTTGATGTCAATCTGGACGGCGTAATGAATATGACGGATGCGGCACTCGTTCCATTGCGTCGTACCGGTGGCAGTGTAGTAAACATTGCTTCCATCCGGTCTTTCGTGGCGGCACGAGAATCCGCCGCTTATTGCGCTTCCAAGGGTGCAGTAGCGATGCTCACAAAAGCTATGGCTACTGAACTAGCTAGCGATGGTATCCGCGTGAACGCGATCGCGCCTGGCTTGATTGAGACGCAGATGAATGCGGTCCTCCGGGAAGATCCGGAAACACTTTCCGGCTTTCTTAACCGTATTCCTGCCGACCGGGTGGGTGACCCAGCGGAACTAGCAGGTCCAGCCGTTTTTCTTGTGTCTGACCTTGCAAGCTATGTCACGGGTGTGGTGTTACCGGTCGACGGTGGGTTGCTTGCTAATTAGAAGTGTTGTGAGTGGGGCCCTATTCTTACTCATTTCTTATGGGTAGTTGGGGCTGCCGAAGCCCCATCGCTGCTGGACTTTGGAGATAGTAAGTTCGCTCATCCGGGAGCGGTTGACGAATTCGGTTCTCAGGTTAATTCGGCCGGCATCTTCTTTGAAGTACGAAGCGACCTTGAATTTGATAGTGGTTCCGTCTTAGGGCCGTTTCATTTCGAGATAGTGGTAGATCATGCTGAAATTATTGTTTAAATCGGCGATTTCTTCAAAACGTGGCCGATAAGGTTTTTTTGGGGCAGGCTCGGGGCGCCTCAGCGTCTGAACGAGAAAGTCATAATTAAGGGTTTTGAGGTGGACACTTGACTGTTGCAGGGTTTATCACGAAGCACATTTTTGTACCCGCTAAATAGATACAAAACTGCAGACGCCCAACAATTCGGCGTCGCTGAACAACAGCGGTTATTTGGATGACTGAAATTACAGAAAATTGCTTGAGAAAGTGATCAATTACACAGAATGGGTGTCTTTTTCAGGCTCTAATAGACTCTAAATTCACAGTAAATCGTTCTCATCCCTTGGATATCCGTAAGCCGCTAGATCTTCTCCACAGATTTGATCCACCTCCCAAATCTGCGGGACCGTAAGCGTGTCGCGCCAAGCTCCCCAGCGACCCGATCTGAAAAAACTGGTTAGATCCTCTTCACCGGGTTGGCGGCCCCCCGATAGAGTTTGAAATGCGGTAGCCTCCCGTATTGTATCAATGGTCTCTAAATCCCTGGCAACATCGAAGAAGGCAAATAGGCGTGCGATGGTGTCCTCGAAATCACTCGATAGGTCTTCGTATCTGACGTAGGTGGCGCGTCCGGGAAAATCATTTTGTGCCGCCTCGGCCAGCTGAAGCTGCTTCTTCCAGTAAGAGGCTGTTTCAACCACGAAGCTAGTCTGGGGATTTTGATCACGTGTGTCGCCTTGGGGTTTGATTCGTGTGCCGTGTGCCCAAGCGGATACTGCAACGTCACGTGGGTCACGGATGATAGTCACTACGCGCGAGTCCTCGGGGAACATAGTGAGGAAGCCCTTAGCGCTGAGGGAGAGATCTTTGACGCCTGACCACGTACTGCCTTTCGGCGCTTTTTCCAGTGTGATGCGAACCATGGAGTAAAACAACTCAATTGTGTCCGCAGCATTCAGCCTGTCTACGCCCTGGTGATCGCGTTCCCGGTCGCGCCGTTCGATGAGGGTATTGTAGTTCGAAACTAGTAACTTGAAGTCTGCCCAAAACTTGGTGAACTGATCCTCGACGCGGCAATGCATGTCTGGGTGCGCGGCGAAGATGCGCTGCAACCAGGTACTGCCGCTTTTAGGCATCGAGGTGACTAGAAAATACATCATTTACGCCACGTAGTCATTTGGCTCGGCGGTGCTCGAAAAATCAAACCTAATGGCATCAGAAATCACCAAGGCCGGGGATTTGTCGAAGAAGTTCGCCGATATCGGAGTGTTAGATGCAATAATCAATCAGATGGTCTGCAACCATGTGTGTCCAAACTCTTGAGTCATAGCCTCGTCGGCCTTTCTGTATCGTCCAATCTCAGCTTATGGACCATCAACAAAAATCTATTGAAGTTAGCTAGCCGTCATCCGCCTATAGGTTGAATCCTTGTCGGCTGTGCTTGATCAATGCATATACTCCCTTTTTTACCATATGGTGCGTGGCACCATCAACATTATGGTAGTTGCCGACGATGCCCAGGAAAATGAAACGCGTTCCCGAGCCGAGTGAGATAGCATGTGGCGAAGCCCGTTGGTTCGGGGGACGAGCAACAAAACGATGGCCGAGAGTTCGATCTCAGGGCGCGGTGTGAATCGCACCAAAAAGTCAAAAAGTCACGCCATCACATTAGGTATGAAAAACCGAAGGAAATGGTTCGCGAGGTTGAGGGTTATAAGTCTGCGGAACATACCAAAATGTATGGATTGACTCGGGATGTCGAGCGTGGTGTCCGGATGGCGTTGGACGAGGGGAATGGCCGGCGACTCTACCGGCTCATTCGCCCACTCCATTCAGCTGATTTTGCTGATTTAGTAGAGCGGTACTCAGGCCAAGAGAGACGTCTCCTGGTAACGGTGGTTGGTAAGTATTTCGATCCGGATATCCTAGCCGAGCTTGACCACGCTGTGCGCGAGGAAGTGTTAACGTATTTGAGTGAAGAGGTGCTGATCCGAGCGGTCTCCGCCTTGCCTTCGGACGACGTAGTCGAGGTGATCGGAGAACTGGACGCCGACCGACAACAACGTCTCCTCCAAGTCATCCCGGAGGCTGATCGCGTGCTAGTTGAAGAGGCGCTAGCGTACGACGACGATAGCGCTGGTCGACTTATGCAACGTGAGACAGTTACAGTCCCGCTCAACTGGACAGTCGCGCAAACCCTCGATTTTCTATTTAACGACACAGACTTGCCAGACGAATTCTACGATATTTTCGTGTTGGACCAGGCGGGTCGCCCGTCGGGACAACTTTCGCTCAGCCGTTTGTTACGGACCGAGCGTCCGGTCTTGGTCTCCGACATCATGTCCACCCGTTTTCATCGTGTCCTGGTACACATGGATCAAGAGGATGTGGCCATGCTTTTCCGTCAGTATGGTCTGGTCTCGGCACCGGTTGTCGACGAGAATAACCGGCTTGTCGGCATGATCACCGTCGACGACGTAGTCGATGTGATTGATGAGGAAGCGGAAGAGGATCTGATGCATCTTGGCGGTGTCGGTGAGGATGACCTGCATGGCGGGCTCCTAGATACCACTCGCTCACGGTTTTCTTGGCTGGTTGTCAATCTGGTCACCGCGATGATCGCTGCCGGAGTTATTGGAATTTTCGAGACCGCTATTGAGAAGATCGTCGCTCTGGCCGTGTTGATGCCCATTGTCTCCTCAATGGGAGGAAATGCGGGCACTCAGACGCTGACCGTCGCGGTGCGTGCTCTAGCCATGCGTGAGCTTACCGCCACCAACGCCTCCAAATTTATTGTGAAGGAGACCATGGTCGGGTCCTTTAACGGTATAGCGTTCGCATTTATTGCGGGCACGGTAAGTTGGATTTGGTTTGGGGACCTCCAGATTGCCGCTATCCTGGCGAGCGCTATGGTCATTAACCTTGTGGTCGCTGGGGTGTTCGGCACGATGATTCCTATCGGGCTTGCGCACTACAGGCTCGATCCTGCAGTTGCGTCCACCGTTTTCTTAACCACAGTGACTGACGTAATTGGTTTCTTAACCTTCCTTGGGTTGGCGACGTATTTTCTGATGTAGTATGATGTCTTGAGATGCGGGCTTGCGGGTCCATTCTGCCATTCCCTGCAGAAAGACCATGATCGCTCCGCTTTCCTCGTTCAATGTCGAGGTTCTGAGAGTAATGACGGTAACAGTGGCATCGCGGGCATGGTTTTCTGCACGCGTTTCACTGTTCGCAATCTATCGAACTAAGATCATTCTAACAGATTTCAGTCTGGGGTATTTGTACAATCATCTCCCAAGCTAGCAATTGATTGAGCGCAGTTATACCTAATCTACTTTATTGGGACAGATACATAGGCGCTCATCGGGATAATGACGCAGTGAACGCAACTCGTTTTTCGAATAACGAGATCTGCGACAGATACGGCCTGAATTTGCCGCAGTTCTGCGCAATGGGTTCGCGTTACCATGAGTTTTACTGCTCCGTTCGTGCTCCTTCTCAAGCCCCCCGAAGCGCTAAATTAGGGTAACCTTAATGCGTAAGTGTAGGTCCAAAACACGGTCTATTTTTCCGTGGACCAAAATAAGAGTAATTCCACACTGTGCATATCGCTACGGTGCGCGCTAGTATCGGGCAACACTGAAATTTGCGGAGTGAGCCGTCATGCCGGACCCATTGTTGTCTAATTCACAAATAGTCAGTGCCTATCGGGAGAAGACCCTGGGTTCGGAGAAACTTGCTTTCGAAGCCGGTGAGGTTCTACCTAGCGGCATCGCACATGACTCGCGATATTTAAAACCTTACGCGCTATATATTGACAATGCCTCGGGCCCGCACAAGTGGGACGTCGACGGTAACCGCTATGTCGACTATTTCGGCGGTCACGGCGCTCTGCTGTTGGGACATAGTCACCCGGATGTGATGAAGGCTGCTGCCGATGCGATGGCAGCTGGCACCCATTTTGGCGCCAATCATCCCCGCGAGGTCGAATGGGCTCGGCAGGTGATCAAGATGTTACCGTCGGCCGAGAAGGTGCGGTTCACCTCGTCCGGTACCGAGGCGACCTTGATGGCGTTGCGCCTTGCGCGCGCATATACGGGAAAGACTAAATTTGTGCGCTTCCGGACCCATTTCCATGGCTGGCATGATCATATGACGGCAGGCTACTCTAACCATTTCGACGGTACACCAACAGTGGGTGTTATAGAGGGTATAGCGAACAATGTGATCCTGGCTGATCCGCAGGACATATCGGATGTAAACTCAATCCTTGGCACTAATGACGACATCGCCGCAGTGATATGCGAGCCAACAGGGGCGTCCTTTGGAATGGTGCCGATGTCAGCGGAGTTCTGTACTGAGCTCCGCGAGATTACGGAAAAGCATGGGGTCTTATTGGTCTTCGACGAGGTGGTAACTGGCTTTCGGTGTTCGCCCGGTGGCGCGCAGCAGGCCTATGGTGTGACCCCTGATATTACCACCCTTGCAAAAATCCTGGCTGGTGGCCTCCCGGGTGGGGCTGTGGCTGGGCGGCTGGACATTCTCGAATATCTTGATTTTGAGCGTAGCGCTGAAAAAAAGCGTGAGAAGGTTCAACACCCGGGGACCTTCAACGCCAATCCTGTATCGGCTGCCGCTGGTATCTCTGCCCTCAAGATCATCGATTCAACTGACGCCTGCGAGACGGCCAACCAATCGGCTTCTTGGTTGAGAATGAGGTTCAACGAGATTTTAGCATCCGAGAATGTACCCTGGGCCGCCTACGGTACCTTCTCAGGCGTGCATCTGTTTCTGAATGCGGACGGCCAGAAGATTGACCATGAAAATTTTGATGCTGTATCGGTGCCTTATCAGACACTCAAGGGCAAACGCCCCGAGATCGTCACTAAGTTGCGCTTGGCTATGGCCGTAAACGGCGTCGACTTTAACAATTCGCCCGGAGCACAGTGTTCGTCGACGCATACCCAAGCCGACCTTGACTTTACCGCAGACGCTTTCCGTGAGGCAATCGGTATGCTCCGGCAAGACGGAGAGTTGTAGTCGGTGTCATACACCTGAAGGCACGTATGCCCTTGGTATGCCGTCCATACCTGTCTTAGGCTTGAGGTCTTATCGCGGGTCTTCGTCGAATGAAGCCTCTCGAACCTAATATCGTATCCCCGGCTATTAAGAGATGTAGGCGAACCCCTATGCCGCCAAGTATTCGTAAACTCTTGGATATCCGCGCACGCTGATGCGCCATAGTAGGCGCTTCGTATCCTCCACCCCTGGGTCTGGGATATCGATTTGCGTGCCCGAATGCATGGTCGACAAGGTGTCAAAAATCGCGATGTCACCTACCGAATATTTGTGCGCATACACAAATTGATCCTGGATCGCGTGCATCTTTAGTCGCCAAAGTAGCTCGACCGCGCGACTTTCTTCCATTTCCTTTATCCCGAACGCGGATTGACCAGTGGCGTAAAGTGCCTTTCGGCCCGTAATCGGGTGGCGCATAACGAGTGGGTGATGGCAGGCTGGCACGCGCTCCACCTGATCGCCGGTCTTGAGCGGATTGGCCGCGAATTCCAGATCTAACAGCTTACCGGCGCCATAGAGATGGGCGACCTCGAGGTTCTCAATTTCCGCCTTGGTGTCTTTGTCCAGAGCATCGTAGGCCGCTACCATGTTGGCGAAGCAGGTTTCACCGCCGACGCGCGGCGCGAGGATGGAATAGAGCATCGTTGCGCTAGCTGGTATTTGCTCGTACGACTGGTCCGTATGCCAAAGGGCTGCCCCATTTCGGATCTCGATGTTTTTGTCCTTTTCCTCGGTATTCCCGACCGCCAATAGTTCGGGATAACCCGGCATTCGCATGTGGTCGAGCACGTGTGGAATAGGCGTGCCCCACCAGCGACCGAAATCAAGATACGCGTCCTTATCCAATTTTTGGTCCTTAATGATCAGCACTCGATGCTCGTACAGCGCGTCCGCCAAACCCTTCATGATTTTGGCTTCGAAGTGGCGCGACAGTTCCACGCCACGGACTTCAGCACCGAGCGCGGCATCGGCAATCGGCTTGACTTCCATCTAGCCAGCCTCCGGCATTTGACGACACGATCTATTGTTATCTTTGTCCATTATGGTCTCAAGAGCGTGTAGTGGGGAATCTGATTTATGATCGTTATCTCAATCCGTTGTTTGGATCTCGAGGTTGCCAAAAGGGTGTACTTGAGGGCAGAAAAGCGCCCAAGATGACCGAACCCAATCCTGATCCACCGTCTCCCCTGGGCAGCAGAAATTTTCTTCTATTTGTTTCCTCACGAACTGCCAACGTAATAGGGGTACAAATCCTAACTGTAGCTGTCGGCTGGCATGTTTATCAGTTGACCCGCGACCCGTTGGACTTGGGCTATGTCGGGCTCGCGCAGTTTGCCCCGGCACTATTGGTATTCCTGCCCGCTGGACTCGTGGCCGATTGTTTTGATCGACGTCTGATACTGGCGATATGCAATCTTTTCCATCTGCTTGCGGTAGGCCTGTTGCTCATTGTGCTCTGGGAAGGAATTGGCGGCGTATATGCTATCTTTGCGATTTTGTCCTTACACGGAACCGCACGCGCCTTTTTTCACACGGCTGGCCAGGCCATCCTGCCGAATCTGGTTGATGTATCTGCGTTTCCACGCGCCGTTGCCTACGCTTCTTCCGCTAACAAGTTGGCCCAACTCGTCGGCCCCGCGCTCGGTGGAATGCTGATTGCTTGGACTGATAATGGCGCCTATTTCACTACGGTAGGGATGTTCGCACTGGCCGGTGTGACGGCACTGTTGATAACCGGCGCGCTGCAGGTACGCACGACAGAGCCGATCGGGGTAATGAGCTTCTTGGGTGGCTTTACCTACGTCTGGCGGAACAAGGTGGTGCTAGGGGCCATCTCGATCGATCTTCTGGCTGTCTTAATGGGCGGAGTGATGGGCCTGTTGCCAATATATGCCAGCGACATTTTGCGGGTCGGGGCGGAGGGATTGGGG
>PBMU01000039.1 GCA_002722775.1 Rhodospirillaceae bacterium | reverse complement strand
TCTCCCCTCTGCAACGACACGTTTTAGCTGGTTAAGCGGAAACCAGGTGTTTATGTCCTCCGCCGTGGTGTGCATGCGATCGATGCCTACATGAGAGACGCGTACGGCCGGATCACCTGAGGAATCGCCGGTATAGACATTGTAGAACTTGGACGCCGAGTTGTACGACGCTCCGGGGCCCTGTTCGCCCTTTGCCGGATCATAAAGCGCCGCCGTAGTGGCGAGAGAAACCCGACAATCTGAAAGTGGTTTTTTGGAGGCCTTGGAACGGCATGTCCTCGTATTACGCCCAGCGGTATGGCGTATCATACCCTAATGCCAGATAGTAGGTGCGTATTCGGTGGAGGTAGGGCAACGGAAGTGAATGCGGTGGCGCGAAGTCCAACCCGTCGAAATTCTCTGACATGGTGACGGAACTCCCAAAGTAAACGTGATTGGATACATGCTAGCACACACACCGAAGCAACATCATGACGATGCGACGATTGGGCGCTATATTATGGCGAACGGGCTGGCCCTCGGATAAGTTTGTGTGTTGACGCACAACGAAGGGGGGAAAGCCGTGCCGGCGCTACCTGAATTTGGATTGGAGGGACGAACCGCGCTCATCACCGGCGCAGGACGGGGTTTGGGTGTCGGAATGGCCCGCGGTCTAGCCCAAGCCGGTGCAAAGGTTATCCTCGTAGCTCGCACGAAGAGTGAGATCGAACAGCTCGCGACCGAGATCCGCGGGACTGGGGGGCTTGCGGAAACATTGGTGCTCGATGTGCTCGACGAACGGAGGGTTCAAAATACTTTCAAGTCCCTGCCAGCGATCGACATACTGGTGAACAATGCTGGCACCAACCTGCCACAACGGTTTGTCGAAGTCGAAGCCACAGCGCTCGACACGTTGCTGCAACTGAATGTCCGAGCCGCGTTCATCGTCGCCCAGGCTGCGGCGCGGCGGATGCTCACAGACTCCGACCGACGCCAGCGCGGTGGTGCCATCGTCAATATTACCTCGCAACTCGGGCGTGTGGCCATGAAGGGTCGCAGTGTTTATACGATGACCAAGCACGCGCTGGAGGGGTTGACTAAAGCGATGGCGATTGAGCTCGCTGAAGACAATATCAGGGTCAATGCCGTCGGGCCTACCTGGGTCGAGACACCAATGACCCAACCGGCATTGGCAGACCCAGCGCTGCGAAAGGACGTTATCGGCAGTATTCCGATGGGCCATCTTGCCCAGGTAGGTGACGTGGTCGGTGCAGTGGTTTTTCTCGCTTCGCCTGCTGCCAGCATGGTCACTGGGGCAAGCCTCGTTGTCGATGGCGGCTGGACCGCGCGGTGATCCTATGAAAGCCCCTGATTTCGGATATGTTCGACCCTCGACGCTGGCGGAGTGCCTCGCGACGTTAAACGAGTATGGTGACGAGGCGCAGGTCTTGGCCGGCGGCCAAAGCTTGATGCCTTTGATGAACTTTCGCTTGGCCAAACCCGGCATCTTGGTCGACATCGGTGGCTTGCCGGAACTCGCAACAACTCGATGGGAGACGGATCACGTTGTCATCGGCGCGCTTACCACCCATGACACAATCGCGACCTCGGACACTATCCGGGAACAAATTCCGCTTCTTTCAGATGCGGCACCGCATGTCGCGCACGTCGCTATTCGTTCTCGCGGCACCATTGGCGGCAGCATCGCACTGGCCGACCCGGCCGCCGAATGGCCTGCTTGCTGCTTAGCGCTCAGCGCTGAGATAGAACTAGCCTCGCTTCGGGGGGGGCGGCGCGTCCCCGCTGACGAATTTTTCCTCGGCCTTTACAGCACAGACCGACAGGCTGACGAGTTGGTAACAGGAATACGGTTTCCAATGTTAGACGACAGACGTGCGCACACTTTTGATGAAGTAAGTCGCCGCCGAGGCGACTTCGCGATCGCTGGATTAGCCTTGAGCTGTGATCTAGTGGGACCAAAGTTCAAAGACATCCGCGTCGCTCTGTTAGGCGTGGGTGACCGCCCCGTTTTGGCTCGCGGCGCTATGAGCGTTTTGGAGGATGCAGAACCTAGTGACGCCACGACCGAGACAGCAATAGAAGCACTTTCCGCCGAACTGCGGCCTCCAGATGATCCAATGTATCCACCTGACTATCGCCGCCAGGTCGCGTGCGTTCTTCTGCGGCGGGCACTCAACAAGCTTATGGGATGAACAGACTGTGACCCCTGAACCACAATCACATGTTCCCATATCACTCAAGGTAAATGGAGAATTGGTTACCGCGGAGCTTCCAGTTCGGCTTAACCTAGTCGACTTCTTGCGGGGCGATCTTGGTCTCACTGGGACGCATATTGGTTGTGAACATGGCATTTGCGGCGCCTGCACGGTTCTCGTCGACGGGAGGCTCACACGAGGCTGCTTGATGCTGGCGGTACAGGCCAATAGTACCAACGTTGAGACAATTGAGGGTGCGGACGCAAGTGGTCGTCTGATGGTGCTGCAACATGCCTTCCATCGAAGTAATGCTATCCAATGCGGTTTCTGCACGCCCGCAATGCTCCTGAGTGCTGCGGAGTTGCTCAGGGTCAACCCTCGACCCACACGCGACGAGATACGTGATTGGATTTCCGGGAACCTATGCCGCTGTACGGGGTATCAAGCGATCGTGGATGCCATAATAGAGGCGGCAGCGTGACCAGGGTCTTTCCAGATCTCGTGGGCGCCGAAGTCCCACGCGATCGGGCGAAACGGCTTCTCGCGGGGCGAGGCTGCTTTGTTGAAGATATTTCGCCACCCCGCACGGTACACGTCGCATTCGTCCGCTCGCCTTACCCCCACGCCCGTATCCGAGAAATCGTCTCCGGTGCAGCCGCAACGGCGGTCGGTGTCATCCAGGTTCTAACCGCATCGGACCTCGAATACGTGGTCGCCCCATGGCGGGCGACTCATGACCGCTTTCCAGAGATGCGCGCGCCGGAACAAATAGCCTTAGCGTCGGATGTCGTCCGTTATCAGGGAGAGCCCATCGTCGCAGTGATAGGAACCACTCGAACGCTGGCAGAAGACGCCTGCGAATTGGTGGAAATCGAATGGGAGGAATTGCCCCAAATCGGCGATGTGGCGGCCGCGCTGTCGCCGGGTGCGCCACGAGTTCACGAGACGCTGGACGACAACCTCTTCTTCGAAACTTCGATTGCTTCGGGTGACGCCGAGGTCGCACTTGCCGAGGCAGATCTTGTTGTCGAGCGCACATTCCGTTTCCACCGTCATACCGGCGTCAGCCTTGAGACCCGTGGAATTCTGGCAGATTACGATCCCACCGAACAACGGTTAACGGTTCATCAGTCCCACCAAACTCCGCATCAGCAGCAGGATCTTTACGCACGCCTTTTAGACCTGCCCGAGCACAAAGTGCGGGTTATTTGCCCGGACGTTGGCGGTGCGTTTGGATTGAAGCACCACCTTTATGCCGACGAATTGGTGGCTTGTGCCGCAGCGGTACTACTTGGTCGACCGGTCAAGTATATCGCCGACCGGTTCGAGTCTTTTCAGTCCGATATTCATTGCCGCGACCATGAGGTCCATGCCCGCATGGGGTTCACGTCTGCAGGAGAGATAACCGGCCTCGTGATAGAAGATAGGTTCCATGCCGGTGCCTACGGACAATATCCCCGATCGAGTGTGGCGGAGGGAAATCAGATCATCCGGCTAACGGGGGCACCTTATCGACTGGGGGCCTACCGGGCCGATTTAAAGATGGCATTCCTTAACCGAGGCATCCTCGGCCATATTCGCGCGGTCGGGCATCCAATCGCCGCCACCGTCGGCGAGGCGTTAATCGATCTTGGCGCGCGGGAGCTCCGGTCTGATCCGATTGAACTTCGCCGCCTAAACTACCTCAAGGACGCGGACTTTCCCCTAACCTCGGCCGGTGGTGTGGTATTCGAAAAGCTGTCCTTCGACGCATGTCTCAACGCCGCCCTGTCAAAGGTCGACGTCGCGTCTTTTCGAAATGAGCAGTCCGAGTTGAAGGCACGGGGCGTTTTTCGCGGTATCGGGTTCAATACCTTCGTCGAACTGACTGCGATTGGACCTGAATATTACGGCGAAGGCGGTCAGCACATCAGTGCGCAGGAAACTTGCCTGCTCCGTATGGAAGCGTCGGGTCAGGTTCGGGCATACGTCGGCACGACCGACCAGGGCCAAGGCATAGACACAGGAATCCAACAGGTCGTTGCCGCTGGGCTTGGAATTCCCTTGGACGACGTTGAAGTGATCAGCGGTGACAGCGTACTTTCGCCCATGGGTGGTGGCTCTTGGGGATCGCGCGGGGCCGCCTTGGGTGGCGAGACCGCCTGGAACGCATCACAGAAACTGCGGAGCAATCTACTCGCGATGGCTGGTTTCTTGCTGCAGAAGGAACCGGGAGAACTCGACGTCCACGAAGGACGCGTAACAAACCCTTCTACGGGCGCCACGCATATGTCAGTCTCAGAAATCGCGCGCACCGGACACTTCCGACCGTACACCTTCCCTGATGACCTGCCGACCGATCTTACGGTAACTGCGCGGTATGCCAGCCGGGGCCGTTTGTTTCTCGCCGGAAATGGGATCCAAGTTTCGATTGTGGACGTCGATTTGGCGACTGGTCTCGTTCAGCCAATCAGACACTTGGTCGTCCATGACTGTGGACGTATCCTCAATCCCCTGTTGGTGCGTGAACAAATACGCGGAGGTGTTGTTCAAGGCATTGGCAGTGCGCTTTATGAAGAACTCTATTATTCGGAACACGGTGGGTTGCTCACCGGCAGCCTCGCGGACTATCTGGTTCCCATGGCCCCGGAGATGCCAGATATCGAAGTTGCACACGTCGAAACCCTGACAAAAACGTCCGAGCTCGGCGCGAAAGGCGCCGGGGAAGCCGGCCTCGCCGGTGCTGTTGGAGCGATATTGAATGCGGTCAACGACGCATTAGTTCCGACCGGCGCCATCTTGACCGAGGTCCCGCTCTCGCCCCCACGGATATTGAAGGCGATCGAAAAGGCTCGACGGCCTTGAAACAACGAGCGAGGCGTTATGCTCGGTATCTCACCTTTCCAAACCTGGGCTTTTGCATCGAGGTAAAGTTTTGACTACATTCGCCGGTATGCGTCGCTTACGACTCTCGGTGCACCCAATTTTGATCGACCCAGTAGTCCACTCTCAACAGCACATCTGCGACCAAATGATACTTCAACGGT
This sequence comes from Rhodospirillaceae bacterium, assembly GCA_002722775.1. Lineage (GTDB taxonomy): Bacteria > Pseudomonadota > Alphaproteobacteria > Thalassobaculales > Thalassobaculaceae. The sequence continues at coordinate 15,607 of PBMU01000039.1, read as the reverse complement.
ATTCCTGCTGCATTTATCGAAATCAAAAGATCAACTTCTCGCACTGCCGAATAGTAGAATTTTCCGAGCCGCCAACGAACTGCATCCTCAATGCGGTCGGCTGAATATCTTTGGAGTAGTCGTCCCTTGAGCGGTTGAAGCTTATCAAGCCAGCGGGACCGGGCTTGGTTCGACATCTATCGCCAATAGCGTTGCCAGGTTGGCAGGTCTCTAGTCCGCTCGATAAACCGGTGGAACAAATGCTGCAACGCGAACGGGCAAGTGAAATCTTCAATCTCTCGAATTTGATGCTCTTTAGGAACTTCGCCGAGTGCATGTTCCGTCTCAGAAATCGTTTTGCGAACGTCTTCCGGAGAAAGATCAAATATCCGCTCATGATCAAAATTTTGAACGAAATCTGCAACGTCATCATAACCGGGTCGTTGCGTCTATTTCTCGCAGGCCCGGCGCGCTCCTTCACCGCCTCCGGTGACTAGTTCAGTGTAACAATCCGAGAAGGCCACTTTCATGACGCGACATCAATGTGAAAGGAAATTATGGATTTGTTGGCGAAGTTTCTCAGTATCCTTCGTCCGACACTCCCATACTACTAAAGTTCGCCAACCCTCAGCGTGCAACGCTTCTATGTTGCAGGTGTCACGATCTTTGTTTCTCTCGAGCTTAGTTATCCAATACTCCGGGCGCGATCGCGGAATCCGTGAGATCTTGCACTCAGGATCGCCGTGCTGATGCCAGAAACAGCCGTGGACGAATATCGCTTTGCGGCGCGGGCCAAAGACCAAATCCGGTTTGCCTGGAAGGTCTTTTCGATGAAGCCGGTATCGATACCCCATTCCATGAACAAGGCGGCGGACCACCATCTCGGGCTTCATGTCTTTCGACCGGATACGGCTCATATTCCAACTTCGCCGTTCCTTCGAGATCTTGTCGGCCATGCCTAGACTACAAGATCGAGCGGCAGGTCAGAAATATCCCGCAGACGCTTACCGTCGACCATTGTGTCGAGCAGTTCGAGAGTGTCCTCCCGTTTCTGCTCAACTAGGGCATTCCGCAATTCATAGAGTGCGAAGTGATAGACGCAGTCGATATCACCCGTACCCATCGCGAGAGATGCGATCCTGGTCGGCATTGGCTCGCCTGTGATAGCGGCAATATGAGGTAAGCGGCCTTTGCGGTTGCGGACCATGTTCAACCCCTCGGATCGTGCGTTCTGGGCTCTGTCACTCCTAAGAGTCCATTTGCAGCTGATCGAGGCGTGAAGAATTTCGAGGTCCTGGTTGACGGCGCGCAATCCGGTCGCGCGAGCGGTTTGGTCATCCACGAGATTTTCAGCCGCATTAATCGCAGCATCAGATTCCGGTTTCCGGGCAATAACGATGTCCGGTTTGATCAGATAATCTGAACCGAGTGCGGTTGCGATCTCCCGATTGGCTTTCGCAATCGCTTCTAGCTTATCGAGATGAGCGTATTGATCGAACTGCGCAATGAATCCGCCTTTACGCACGTCGAACTCTCCCGGCCGCACATGGACCAGATGTTCGAAGCAAAGACGCACAAAAGACGCACAGATTTCTTCAAAGCCAGCCCCTGCGGTCTGCCCCGGTAGCTTCTTTGCCTTCTTAGCCGGACCTAGCTGTTCAATGATCGCACTACCAATCGCAACGCTGGTCTTGCTGTCCTTGTCAGCGTTGCTGGGAAAGCCCTTTTCATTGATGGTCAAGAGCCCACCGAGAAGCGTTGCATGAAACTCCCGCCGCGCTTCTGTCAGCAAGCCTTCGGACATCACGCGACAACCTGAACCAGCGTTCGAGCAGACAGGGCCTCTTTGATCTTCATGGCAACGGCCTCCGCTACTGGAGGAGGGAATGCATTCCCGACCTGGCGATAAGCCGGGGTCTTCCGGCCAGCAAACTCCCATCGATCAGGAAAACCTTGAAGCCGCGCAACCATGCGCACGGTCAGACGGGGCATTCCCACAAAATCTGGATCCGGCGCTTGGTCAGCTATGGACATGCCGTTCACGCCGAGGGTCGCCCAAGCACGTTTGGCTCGTGTTGGCCCGAGATCCGGACCTCCATGTTTCTTCGATCCGCCAACTACAGTGGGCGCGATCTCATCGGCCTGGTCTCTCCATCTTGCTGCGCCCTTCCAGCCCCGTTCGGCCATAAGGTCGTAGAGTGTTTCGCCGACGGTCTTGGGGGAATCTCCCGAAGGAACCGGCCAAGAAAAATGTTCCGCCCGGTCTTTCCGGATCGCCACTATGACGGCTCGAGGCCGAAGCTGGGGAACTCCGAAATCTGAGGCGTTGAAAAGATGCCAATCTGTTTCGTAGCCGAGTTGTGAAAGCTGGCGTTTGAGGTTCTGCCGATAGTCGGAGAAAACGCCGTCGAGAAACCCTCGAACATTTTCAATCATAACCGCTTGCGGCTTCGTCTCATCGATGATCCGTAAAGCAGCAGGAAACAGATTGCGCTCGTCCGCTGCTCCAAGCTGCTTTCCCGCCTTTGAGAAAGGCGGACATGGTAGACCGCCCGCTAGCAGGTCAATACCTTCGTATGGCGTTCCATCGAACTCGAACAAATCGGCCTGCGCTCCGTCGAGAACATTCCATGACGGCCGGTTCAAAATGAGTGTATCGCGCGAAGGCTTGTCAATTTCGACGAGGGCCTGGTGATCATAGCCCGCTGCTTCCAAGCCAAGAGCCTGTCCTCCTGCTCCTGCGCAGAGCTCGATAGATGCAAGATTAGACCGCATGATACCTCCGTTCGTCGCCATCATAGCCTTGTGGTACGGGACATGAAAACCACTAGATATCGATGTTCACCCAAACCATGTTCACTTTTTGTGCCAAAATCGGCAAATTCTCCCACGATGGCAGAATGGAAAGGGTAGAGCTCGAATTTGGGTAGTTCAGCCCGAATTCAACGCTCCACAGGCGAAAAAAACCCACTCGAGTATCGGCCCAAGCAGAGCAGACCTGACATGCAGGTTCAGAAATTCAACCCATTCACCAGAACAACTATCACTCGCACTCAGCATCAAGCGTCCGTGACCGACGCCTCCGACGCGGGTTCGCAACTGTAATGTTACTTGGGAATTCCTGCAGGTGCGGCGATTTTAAAATCATATCTTAGTACTCAAGCATCAGCGGCCACTTTCGGCTCAAAGCTGGATGATTGATATAGTGAGCCTCAGTTATGTCGGCTGCTCTGCCTTCCGAATGATCTAGAATTAGCTTGGTATCAGATATATCGAACCCGAGGTCGCCGTCCGCATATGTCGCAAAAATCTTACGGCATGAGTGCGGCGAGAAACCGACACCGGCTTTTGCGAATATGTGGCTCAAGGTAGATTCAGAGAGATGACCATCCGATAACTTGTCCGCCCTATGCTTGCGAGTTTGCGGAGAGAGCCCAGGCGAATTGTCCCCGCTTAATTTCATCGCCGCCTCAACGACAGCCCAAGTGCGTGGCGGGAGAGGAATATCATGCTCGCGGTGGCTCTTCATAGAATCTGGACGGATCCGCCAAATAGCCCCATGCGTCAGCAGTTCGTAGTTCTCATTCAAATCCCGACCAAAATTCGGAACTTCGTACCCCCACTGATCAAGCTCGTCGAGCGACACAAAATCAGATTTTCGAGCGGAAACGATAGTCATCCGTCGTTGCGCGGTCAGCATCGTTAGATAGCAAGCCAGCTTAATGGCGGGCTCACTCTGTGTGTCGGCTTGCCCTCTTACTAAAGCAGCTGGCATAGACGCCAATTAAAAACAGCGGATACCTCAGCAACCAATCGCACACGCATCTCTCAACCCTCATCGTTCGATGAAGACAGAATGCCCCTGGAATATGTCTCTGATTGGATCTGAATAAGGCAATTTCGAGGAAGCTGCCGTCAGGCTGCTGACTTGGTCAATGGAACTAACAAGGGTCTATAAGATATCAGATGAGCTCGGCTGCGGCCCTTGGGGGCCTCCGCCTCCCTATTATATGGAGTCATAAGGAATATACCCATTAACCCACTGTTAACACGAGATTAATGCCTATCCCCACCCGTCATCCATCAAGCATGCTCATAGCCCTGTTTTAAGACTCATACAGGCGATTTAGCGGCTTCAGGGGATTGCGGTCCCTGGATCACGGTTCCTGAAGGTTTCAGAGCAGGATGAGAGCACTGACGATGTTATCTTGTTCTCTGAAGCTGTTGAACTCTATCTCCGTCTCAAAGGGCACGACAAACCCAAGACCTTCCACACCGCAGCAAGACGAGCTGGTCGGTATCTGACGGAGTGTTGTGGCGATAAGGATCTGGCTGACATCAAGCGGTCCGATGCCACACAGTTCAGAGACTTCCTTGTTGATATGGATCTGTCGGGAAGTTCGATTGTGCGCGTTTTCACCACCATCAAATCGGTCTTCAATTTCGTCTGCTCCGAGTACGGACTGGATCTAAGGAACCCATTTTCGGGCCTATACATGAACCGAACCGATGGTGTGAGGGAACGGGTTCCCGTACCTCAAAAATCTATCGTCCGTGTTCAATCAGAATGCGCGAAGATTGATGACGATATCCGATGGATCAGTGCCTTGATCAGTGATACCGGCATGAGGTTGTCTGAAGCGGTTGGACTGGCAAAGACCGATATTATCCTCGACCACCCCTACCCTCATGTGGTGATCAAACCTCACCCTTGGCGAAGGCTCAAGACCGAGGGCAGCAAGCGGATCGTGCCCTTGGTTGGATCAGCACTTTGGGCGGCTAAGAGGGCATCCGAGGCATCCAACAGAGACCAGGTCTTCCCCCGTTATATTCGTGACAATGAGTGCTTAGCCAACTCAGCGAGCGCAGCCATCAACAAGTGGCTGAAGAACCACATTCCCTAGGAATGCAGTGTTCATTCATTCCGCCATTCGATGCGTGACAGGCTTCCAGCCGTGGAATGTCCCAAGGATATTGTGGATCAGACCGGCGGATGGTCTTCTGGCACCGTGGGAGAGGGATATGGACAGGGTTACGCCATCGATCTCTTGGCCAAATGGATGAGACGGATAGCGTCACCAGGCTGAGTTAATCCTCCTCGACTGATATTGCTCTTCCAGATGGATCGGGACCATTCGATTGAAATAGAACACGCCTCGCTTTTGATAGGTGTAGGGGATCTTGGATAACACCCGAATTATCTACCCTCTCTGTCAGACCCAGACAAAGTGCAGATGAATCAGTGTGTTAGTTAGAAAAATGGTGCCCAGGGGCGGATTCGAACCACCGACACGCGGATTTTCAGTCCACTGCTCTACCAACTGAGCTACCTGGGCGCCAATGACGCGGGTCATCGGAGGCCCGGTGTATAAAAGAATCCAACCTGGCTGTCTAGCCGCCTTGGCTTGTCCAAAAGCTGCCGAGAAGCTACGAAGACATGTGGCTACATGTCCTTAAGGCAATCATGAAACTAGAGGGGCACTGCGTTCCATGATTTCGCATCAGAATGCTGGGCAGCTGACTGAAACTGGATCAGGCGTAGTGATCCTGTTTACCGCCTATGTCTCGTGTGGGACGGTCCCCGGCGAAGAACGGGGCAGACCGATCAGGCATGTCGACGAGGCTTAAAATGGCTACCATCGACCGGATCGCCGTAACCCGCAAGGCCCAGAACATGCTTTCAGCCGGTCAGGCCGTCGAGGCCGCCAAACTGTTCTCCGACATCGTCGCCGCCCATCCACGCCGACCGGACGCGCACAACAACCTGGCCGTCGCACTGAAGGCGGCCGGACGGCTGCATGAGGCAAGAGACGAGTATCGTCGGGCCTTGAAACTTGATCCCAGTTATCGCATGGCGCGGCTGAACCTCGGACGGCTCACAAGACAACTAGGCCGCCACGATGAAGCGCTCGACTGCCTCGCCCATTTGCTGCGTGAACCACCTGTCGATCGTGCGGCCGTGCGAGCAGCGTGCGCCACGATGGACGAAATGAAATTTCAAAATCCTTCACCCGTTGCCAGGCGCATTCTTTTAAGTCTGTTTCAGCGCAATGACCACGACCTGCAGAGCTTGACACCAACCGTGTTGCGGCTGCTTCGGACCAACCGAAGGATTTCAGGTGTCCTTGATGCGGCTGTCACCATCTACCCGAACGGCACCCCGGCGCTCTCCCTGCTGTCGCGGGAAATCGCTGATCCACTTTTCATCGCCGCGCTAACCTGGACCATTCTTCCCGATCGGGCGGTAGAAGCATGGATAACGCTCGCGCGTCGCGAGGCCCTCAGCCAATCAGCCGATGGCCGACTTCCGAAGGCAGGGGTTGATCTGCTTTGGGCCCTCGCTGCCCAGTGCCAAACAACCGGCTTTTCTCAATTTACGACCGACGCTGAGCTGGCACTGTCCCAAACTCTAGCAAAGAGCATTACACCGGAAAGGCCAGCCCACATTGCAATCGCCGCAATGTTTTTACCATTGGCCGACATCCCAGCCGCTCGGAAGTTATACGAACACAGCGAATACGATCCCAGCGACCGATCTCCGCGCACTGCGGTGCTTCAGCGGGGCATCGCCGAGCCGGACGCTGAGGCCCGAATTGCCGCGACGCTGGACGATCTGGGCCCAATTGCAGACATGACTTCGCGAGCTGTAAAGGTCCAATATGAGGCTAATCCCTATCCTAAATGGCTTTCTGTCGATCGGGAGGACGAACCTCGCGGACTCAATCATGAATTGTCCGGGCGGTTCCCGAATCTCCGCGCAGGCGGGCTCGATCTGACACGGCCACGCATTCTGGTGGCCGGCTGCGGAACCGGAAGGCACGCCATATCAACCGCGTCGCGCTACAAAGACTGTTCCGTACTCGCCGTCGACATCAGCACTGCCTCCCTCGCCTATGCAGCGAGACAGGCGGAAAGCTTGGGACAAAACAACATTGATTTCGCACGAGCCGATATCCTGGAACTAGGCCGCTTTGACGCCCGGTTCGATCTGATCGAATGCTCCGGCGTGCTACATCACATGGCCGACCCGCTAGTTGGATGGCAGGTGCTTCGCGGCCTACTGAAGCGGAACGGGCTCATGCGCATCGGCCTCTACAGTGCCCGTGCCCGTGCTCGCTGGAACAACCTGCGTGAAAAGGCTCCCACCAATGACCCAGCAACGTTCATCCGCAAGCGCCGCACGGACCTACTTACCAGCCCACCCAAAGGAGCTGAGGCGCTGGTGTTTCAAATCTCAGACTTCTATACTTTAAGTGGCTGCCGCGACCTTCTCTTCCACACGCAGGAACTCCATTTTACTCTGCCGGAAGTTTCTCGGGCCTTGGATAAACTCTCGCTTGACTTTCTTGGGTTCGCAACACTTCCCAAATCAGCGGAGCAAGCCTTCAGAGCGATTCATGGGAGCGGTAACAAGCTGCAGAACTTAGAACTTTGGGACTCCTTCGAACAGGATAACCCGGACACTTTTATCACCATGTATCAGTTCTGGTGTCAGGCCCGCGACTGAAATAACTAAGCGTGACTATCACATAAGCGGCTTACGCCTTGCAGACGTTCCGCGTTATGTAGACCGAAATCGAAGCACGGAGGAATAGCGCTATGCAGCCATTGGAAGGGGTCCGTGTCCTGGCGGTCGAGCAATACGGTGCTGGCCCCTTTGGGACTATGTATTTGGCCAATCAGGGTGCCGAAGTAATCAAAATAGAGAACCCGCGCGACGGTGGCGACATGTCACGCGCAGTTGGCCCTTATTTCCTCGGACCCGAGGACAGTCAGTTCTTCCACAGCTTCAATGTTAACAAGCGTAGCGTAACGATCGACCTGCAGAGCTCGCAGGGGCAAAACATATTTCGCGACCTAGTCAAGACCGCCGATGCAGTCTCCAACAATCTGCGTGGCGACGTGCCCGAAAAACTTGGCATAGACTATCAAGCACTGAAATCCATCAATCCCAAGATCGTATGCGCGCACCTGACCGCCTATGGGCGCACCGGTTCAAGGCGGACCTGGCCGGGGTTCGACTATCTAATGCAGGCCGAGGCCGGATGGTTCTCAGTCACGGGTGAACCAGGAACTCCTCCTGCTCGATTCGGTCTCTCGGTAGTCGACATGATGACTGGCCTCGCCATGGCCTTCGGCCTAGTCTCGGCCGTAGTCGCCGCGCGAGCGAACGGCAAAGGCCGCGACATGGACGTTTCACTGTTCGATCTCGCCTTGCACAACACCAGCTATCTCTCAACCTGGTATCTGAACGAAGGCGTTGTTACAGAACGACTGCCGCGCTCCGCCCACCCGTCGTTAACCCCGTGCCAACTTTACACTACAGCCAACGGGTGGATCTTCATCATGTGCAATAAGGAAAAGTTCTGGCCGATCCTGTGCGAGAAGCTGGGCCGCACCGATTGGGCCAACCATACCCGCTTCGCCCGCTTCAAAGATCGACTGGAAAACCGGGCGCTGGTTCAAGAGCTGTTAGACAAGGCGCTATCAGCCAAGACCACCGAGGATTGGCTCACTGTATTCGCCGGCGCAGTACCTGCTGCACCGATCAACGACATCGGTCAAGCCATGACCAATCCCTTCGTCGCCGAACGTGGGGGAATCCAGAATTTCCCAAACCCAGCTAAGAAAGGTGACAGTTTCCGCATGGCAGCTCACCCGATCCTATCTGCCAAAGATCCTGCCCCGACCCGCCCGGCCCCGGCGCTCGGCGCAGATACCGACGAAGTGCTGAGCACGATTGGCTACGACAAGGGTCGTATCGCAGCACTTCGGAAGAAAGGGGTGATCTAGATCCAGACTACCGCGCGGAGAGCTTCTTCGACTCTGGTGTTTGCGCCGCGCCCAGTGCAACGGTGAACAGACAAGAAACCATAAGCATAGCGGCCGAAAACGAGAGACAACCAATCAGACCCGACCACTGGTATGCAATCCCAGAGAGCAGTGTGCCGCCAAACCGCCCGGCGGCGTTAGCGCTATAGTAGAAACCCACTGACATGGCCACTTTATCGGTCCCGGAGAGCGCCAGTATCAGATAAGAGTGCACCGAGGAGTTGACCGCGAAGCAGAACCCGAAAAGGCCGAGGCCAACGATCAGGGTCACGGCCAGATAGTTACCGGCGTGGATTCCGCCAGCCACAACCACGGTTACAGCCGCGAGAATGAAGATCCAGATGCGCGCGGCTCGAAACTCACTAGTGCGGCCGTCGCGTGAGGATCTTAGGATTACGGGGACCACCCCTTGGACCAAACCGTATCCGATTAACCAAGCGGCGAGAAAGCCACCAACGAAAGCGAAACTCCAGCCCAGCACGTCATGAAGGAACACGGGGAGGCCAACCGCAAACCAGACGTCGCGGGCCCCGAAAAGAAACATTCGTGCAGCCGAAAGCAGTTTGATTTCCCGCGACTTTGAAAAAATTTCGGAAATCCGAACCTTGCCCTTTACCTTACCCATGTCAGGTGGCAGCAGGAGGGTAGCCGCGAGGAGAACCAGAGTGAGACATCCAGCCATCAGCCATAACGCGTGGACGAAGCCTACAACCGCGAGCAATACGCCGCCGATAAAGAACCCCATGCCCTTCAAAGCGTTCTTCGAACCAGTGAGCACGGCCACCCATTTGAGCAGAACGGAATGCGCGTCTTCCGGCACCATGAGTTTGACAGCACTTTTCGAGCTCATTTTGGATAGGTCCTTAGCTATTCCCGACACACCTTGGATCATCAAGACGTAAGTGACGGAGAACGCCAAAGACCAGGAATTATCCAGAGCGGAGAGCCCCAACAAAGCCAAAATCTGCAAGATAAGGCCCATGTAGAGCGTGATCTTCAGACCATAACGTGACCCCAACCAACCACCGGCGAGGTTGGTCACCATACCCATCACTTCATAGAGCAAGAATAGGGCTGCAAGCTGAAAGGGTGTGTATCCAAGAGTATGGAAATGTAAAAGGACCAGCATCCGCAGCGCGCCGTCAGTCGCCGTGAAACACCAGTAGGCTGCTGTCAGGACAACGTAGTTTCGGATATCAGTCCTCCGGTCTCCGGTGCGCCAACATTTACATCGACGCAGCCACCTTGGCCACCAGTTCCATCATCCGGTGAACATAGCCCTGCTCATTATCATACCACGCCAGCACCTTAACCTGCGTGTCGTTAACCACCATGGTTGAGAGCCCATCAACAATGGATGACCGCTTGTCACCCAGAAAGTCCGTCGACACTAGTGGGCGATCCTCGTAGCCGAGGACGCCCGCCAGCGGGCCTGCAGCGGCGTTAGCAAACAACTCATTTACTTCGTCAGCGGACGTTGCGCGTTCCATTTCAAACACGCAGTCGATTATTGAGGCATTCAAAAGTGGAACGCGGACGGCAACGCCGTTGAGCTTTCCCCGCAATTCCGGAAATATCAGCCCTATGGCCGCGGCTGAGCCGGTCGACGTCGGGATCAGGTTTAGCAAGGCCGAACGCGCTCGACGAAGATCCTTGTGTGGCTTATCGACCACGGTCTGGGTGTTCGTCACGTCGTGTACCGTGGTCATCAATCCGTGGCGGATGCCGATCCCCTCGTGCATAACCTTAACCACCGGTGCCAGACAGTTCGTTGTGCAGGACGCTGCAGTTACTAGGTTGTGAGCTGCCGGATCGTACAGATCATCGTTGACCCCGACCACGAGATTAAGTGCGCCGCCATCCTTTACGGGGCAAGCGACGACCACCTTTTTTACGCCTGCGTCAAAATAGGCGTTGAGGTCACCGGCGGTCTTGAACTTGCCACTAGCCTCGACCACCAGATCGATACCAATTCCCGCCCAGTCGGTGTCCTCAAGGCGGGTGTTGTTAGTGTAGTAGATCTCTCTCGATCCCACCTTAATCCCTTTGTCCAATGCTTTGCAGGCAACCGGCCAGCGGCCATGCACACTGTCGAACTCCAGAAGATGTGCGCTGGTCTCGGTCCCGCCATTAGCATCGTTAACGTGGACGATGTCATAAACGCCGTCACCCCAAGGGCCCCTCGGCGTGTCGATCGAAGCTACCTCGCATGCATCGCACCCCCACGCCGCGCGCAATCCAAGTCGCCCCATTCGACCAAATCCATTAATCGCAACTCTAATAGCCATAATAAATAATCATCTTAACCATTAATTAATCTAATACTCCAATTTGTCCGCACTCACACCAGAACTACAAACCCGTCATAGACACGTTGCTTGGGCAACCGGTCCGCCTGAGCCAGCATCTTGACGGCCCAAGTGTGTAAGACTGATTGGCGTTCCACCAAACTCCTCCCAGCGCTACTTTATGGTCGGATAGCTCATATGGAAATGCACTGGTTTAGTTTTGCAGTAACACTCGCAAATAAACAGTTAACATCCCTAGTTATCGCTGGCGTGGGTTTCGGGCGGTCGCTATCACGCGAACATGCGATGATCTTATCTCCCACCCGAATCTGGGGGGCGGACTTGGATCCAGCGCGCTACGAAGGGGTCGAGCAATCTAGATCCACCTCGTAGAACGGCAGCAAGAACACTGCGCAGACCATTTCAAAGGGTTCGCAAAAGCAGTGGCTGTCTCGCTTTCATTTTCTTACAGATATTTACCCTCGTTCAACACAAAGCGCGACCCCCATGCCCCCACCGATGCACAATGTGGCTAATCCCCTCATCACGTCACGCTTTTGCATTTCGTAAAGAAGCGTGACCAGAACCCGGGCCCCCGACGCCCCAATCGGATGGCCTAACGCGATCGCTCCACCATTGACATTTACTTTCCCAATATCCCAACCGAGTTCCTTGTTTACCGCGCATGCTTGCGCAGCGAAGGCTTCGTTGGCTTCGACAATATCTAGGTCGTCTACTGTCCAGCCGGCCTTATCCAACGCAGCCCGGCTCGCCGGGATCGGACCCGTCCCCATTATCGACGGCTCTACCCCGACGGTGGCGAATGAGGCGATACGCGCCAAGGGCTCAATGCCCCGCTTTATCGCCTCGTCCATTGTCATCAGCACGACTGCCGCCGCACCATCATTAATACCTGAAGCGTTTCCCGCCGTTACCGTGCCTTCTTTAGCGAAAGACGGGCGCAAACCCGATAAGGTCTCCACCGAGGTGCCATGACGCAGATGTTCGTCGGTGTCTATCACATTCTCGCCCTTCCGGGTCTTGATAGTTATCGGAACGATTTCGTCCTCAAATCTTCCGGATTTCTGAGCCGCCTCGGCCTTGGCCTGGCTCAAGGCGGCATATTCATCCTGCTGCTCTCGCGTAATCTGCCACTGCTCAGCCACGTTCTCAGCGGTGTTACCCATGTGGTAACCATTGAAGTGATCCCAGAGCCCGTCCTTGATCATCGTGTCAATTAGCGTCAGATCACCCATCGTCTGACCGTTGCGTAAGTTCTGGGCATGGGGCGCTTGGCTCATGTTCTCCTGACCGCCAGCCACAACGATGCTCGAGTCGCCGGCCCGTATGGCCTGGGATCCCAGCGCCACGGCACGAAGACCGGATCCGCAGACTTGGTTGATCGTAAGTGCCGTGCGCTCCTTCGGGATGCCTGCGGCAACGGCTGCCTGACGAGCCGGGTTCATCCCGTTAGCGGCAGTGAGTACCTGGCCAAGGATCACTTCGTCGACATCCTCGGCTAACGTCCCAGAACGAGCAAGCGCTGCACGAATCGCGGTCTCTCCAAGTTCCGCGGCACTAATAGTGCTCAAACTCCCGCCGAAACTGCCGATGGCGGTGCGGGCAGCACCGGCGATAGCGACATCGGTCATTGTTCCCTCCACCTAAAATCCTTCAACTTTTAATAATAAAGTTGTGCGTGGATTCCAATCCGAATTGTCACGGCACGGAACACTTTTGCAGTGCGTCAACCCGGGATCCGGCCATCAGAATTGGGGCTCTTAATAGGTATGATTGTCCGGCCCCAGCAAAGGAAAAGCGCTGGTCGCGTGTGGAGAGTCGACAGAGCGCGCCCGGCAGAAATGCGCGGCCTCGATTTCGGTGTATCGGGTTACTCCGAGTAGACCCATCGCTAGGATAGTTTCCTCTTCGAGCAACTCTAGCATCCGGACCACACCCGGGGCTCCCGCTGCTGCGAGACTATAACCCAGCATCCGGCCGAGCCCAACCAAGTCCGCGCCCATCCCCAGCGCTTTAATTATATCGGTGCCACGAGAGAAACCACCGTCAACCGCGACGGCCGCTTGGCCCGCAACCGCGTCGACCACTTCAGGAAGCACCTCGATTGCGCCCCGCCCATGATCCAACTGACGACCGCCATGGTTCGAGACATAGATCATGTCGACGCCATGCTCGACCGCGATTCGCGCATCCTCGGCAGTCGCGATGCCCTTCAAGACGATCGGAAGATCATGGTGTTTTTTGTACAGCTCGATATCCGACCAGTTTAGTGCGGCCTGCCAGGATGCCCCACCACCGGTGCGCCATGGTTTAACGAAGCGGTTGGCAATATCCCGCTCTCGGCGGCTGTAGACCGCACTGTCAACCGTGAGACAAAATGCGTCATAGCCGGCGTCGACCGCACGCCTAACGTAATCGTCTAGGAAACTGTCATCACCACGCTTGTAAAGCATAGCGATCTTCAGCCCTTCACCCGCCTTAGCTACCTCTTCCAGGGGGATTGCGCTAACCGAGCTCAGCATCAACGCACAACCAAAACGGCTAGCCGCACGCATCGCCGCTATTCCCCCCTCGGGGTCAAAACTCTCCAGAGAGCCGATTGGCGCAAGACACACTGGCAGGCGCACGTCATGGCCAAACACCTTGCCGCCGGTCGAGATCGAACGCATATCTTTCAATACGCGTGGCCGGAACGCAATCGCGTCGAGTGACGCACGATTGCGTTTCAAAGTCGTCTCCGTTTCAGCGCCACCTCGGAGATAATCCCATATGTTTCGATCGAGACCCGCGCGCGCGGCTGCAACTATCTCATGCAAGGTTTGGAATCGGGAGCGCAGGTTCAGCACCTCCGGATCTTCCCTCTCGTGTCTAGCGGTCATGTTCGGTCTCCATCCAGTTATTATCCTGCGACCCCGCCGCATACGCCATTTGGCAGCCAGGCCCGTCGGTCGACACCGGAACCAGGTTAGCCGCGAGACCTTTACTGGTGTACCAGCCGGGCCCACAACAACCAGTGGCCGGATACGAGCGTGTTAACGCACTACCAACCGAACACAACTAGGAGACCTAGCGGCACCCTATTCCCAAACTAACCTACTACGCTACGAGCCATCAGCCTTGGGACTCGTCATATCCATTCCAGAAAACTTGAGGAACTTGCTAACCGGCAAGCACTAAACAACAGCTTAAAACATCACCTGGATGATATTAGCCAGTAACTCATCGAAGATCCTAACAGCGACGGACATACAGGCCTGCACCACAACGCGCGTGAAGGCGGGAGAGCCCGAGGCCGAATCGACAATCTAGTTCCACTGGGCCAGTTCGAAAGAATAAAGACAGAACATAGCAATGACCGTGGACGGCAACAGGAACTAGGGGTCTCTATTTCTGGAGTATGTTGATTATCTCACGAAGCTGGGTGCGTGCGCGCAGCAGATAAAAGCCCAACGAGGCCAAATGACTCGGAATTACCGCACCATCTGGAGCTCCATTAACAACCAGGAGCGGGTCGAGTTCCGCAGCCTGGCGCAGGGACCCCAGCATATTCGTCCAGGACGTCGAAAGGTCGCGGTCGATGATCACTCCTTCGAAATCACGACCCAACTCGCGCAACAACATGTAATAACCATAGAGCCGACCCTTGGCAGAATAGAATATGTCGTCAACCTTGAAATCCACCCCCCATCCGCCAGCGTGAGAAAGATGCTGGTCGATGATCGCAGAACTCGACCCTAGATCAGCGGTAAAGCGAAACAATGTCGCTTGCAAGTTATCAGCCCGTGTCTCGTAGGTCGCCTGGCCGGCGGCAAGCTTTTTATTATAGGCCATGAGCGCCTTACGAGCGGCGAGATATTGTTTTTCGGACGAAACCGTGGGAAGCCAGGATGTCTTGAAGTCGAAGATCCAGACATTACCCGGATATTTCAGCAGGCCGGCAGCCTTATCCAGGTCCTTGTCCACTTCGCTCGATCCGCGAGTGCGGCCCAACTGATCTGTCATCTCGAGCGCGAACCGCGAGAGAGCGTAAATCAATCCTTGCTGGAAATTCGGCATATTATCTAGCGCATAACCGGGCATGAAGAACGGATCATTCGCGACCCAATTATTCAGGTTCACCTCCCGTTCGATCAAATCTGCCGTGACCGCGACCGCACGGCTTGCGCCAGGAACCATTGGGTTAGCCTCGTCGCTAACGTCGTCCCAGACTTTGTGAACAACAGCCATGCCTACGAGGTAGTAGAGAACAAAGACAGCAATTAATCCGAGTACGCTCATTCCGCCGACACGCACCATTCGGGGAGCGAGACGGCGCCTGGAGGCGCTGTATTCATCCTCCCAATCGAGTCCATGGCGGCTCATCTGATCTATCCCTAATTGCCTGTCATGATAGAAATAAGCACGATGTGGCTGAATGCCAAACCGTTGCTAATTTGAGGGTGAGCGGACCCCAAGAGACGATCCAACAGCAGTCCGGGCGCCCCCGT
>PBMU01000038.1 GCA_002722775.1 Rhodospirillaceae bacterium | reverse complement strand
GCACCCGTGACCGGTCGGTAGAACCAACCTCGCAGACCTTCAAGCCCAGCCCCTGCTATTTTGGAGAGCGTTCCGGGCATGTTTGTTCCTCGATAATGGTTCAGCAGGACACCACTTAGTAGTGATCCAGGAAAATCTCATACAGTTGGGTTAATACTGCAGTAAGATGAGAACCTGGCACTTGCGCATTCTTAATGTGGCCCCCTACCTTCGGTCTACACGAGAGTAGAAAACCGCTCGATACCCTAGGACCGGAGAAGCAGGCCACGAGTCCCTAACGCCAGCCATTCCAATTCCCGATGCGTCGGCCGTTGCAGGTTGAGAAGGTGCCCATGAACCTAGTGTCGGAAGCATCCGCGTGGCCGCTGATTATGCCCCAGCAGCGAGTGTTGGCTCCAGACGCCGTCTTGCGGGTCTGACTGCAGCTTCCCTCGGAGCTGTAGACTGGAGCTGGAATTTGATAATTGCGGTTGCTAGTGCATTTCCGCGCCCAATAGCCAGAATAATTACCGCCACCCTGGTTGCGCATCACGATCACCCCACTGACAGGATTATTGTAACGTGCAATGAAAGTTGAGCCATCTGCTTCCACCTGAACTGGCCCCCAGTCACTGTTCCAAGTCTCAGCTAGAGCCGGGGTAGTCCCGAAGGCAACGCAGATCATAAAAACAATAGTGGATAACCGTAACCTAAAGAACCCAAGCAACATTCCGTCCTCCGCCACCTCGCAAAATTATAGTTGCGATTTATCGACCCAATATTTCTCAGTTGAACAGCTAATCCGTCCCTGAGGCGCCGCAAAATACACTCCCCCCGGCCCAAACGGCAAGTGATATAGAGAAGCTTTAAAGTCCGCCGAAATGCATAATTGTTCAACTAGTTGATCCTGTATTCACCGCATCCCTTGAAAGCCCGCCAGACTTTGATCCGACCAGGCCTTCGCCCAGTCGTAAAATTCCTCCACCGCCAATTCGCTGCCCAGCAGCGTGATCCAATGAATTTTGGTTATTTTGAATGATATTGATGCCCGGTGAGAACCGACTCGGATCTGCCAAAGCACACAACCTAAGAATTGTATAGTGCCGACCGTCTCTGCATAATTTCACCAAAACGTCTCACAGCAGATGGGGCATTTGCATAGATTCTGGCCGCGTCCGTTTGGTGACGGCATCCGGAAGAGCTCCGGTTCACATTAAGATCGTTGCCCGATCCGCCTCAATAACGGCGTTGGTAGCGAAGGCACTTCCGGTGTCACACTTACATTTTGTGTGATAGCGGCCATGGACAAAAACGGTATCGAGTTGAAGAATAATTCTACGGCAAGGGCAATGTCTTTCAAATGCCGGACCCTCTATTTCGGTCATCATTAACTTCCTTGCTCATGGGCCCCACATACAAATTGAGACGTCGCTCGAAACCCAGGTCCATTAGCCGAATCCATCCTCCAGATCATGAGCTCCTTGCGCATGAAGATGTCGAAAATGTACCGGTACGATTTAACATTCACCGAGCCCTAGACAATCAATTTTCACTATTGGCCCGCGCAATCTTCTAATTTTTGTGGTCAACTATAAACGAACGAAGCACTGATTTTCGCGATCCCGCCAAAATGAGCCTCAGCTCGATCACCCGGGTTCAACGGCGAAATGCCTGTGCAGGTTCCAGTCATAATAATGTCACCAGACTTTAGGCCACGCTCGGCTAGGGCCGAATGTGCGGCAAGCCATGAAACAGAATCAAAAATGTGTTCCCACAGGAGCACTGATGGGCTTCCCTCCTTGATAAGCTCATCGTTGATAAACAAGGAAATTGGATATTTTTGGAAATCTGTTTTTCGCCAATCTTGGATTTCTTCGCCAAGAACGGTCGCTACATTAGCTCCACCATCCGCGATCAAACGGCAACCCGCACCGGCAAGATCGCCTTCAAACCGCGCACCTACAACCTCAAAAGATGCGTAAACGTTATCAACCGCATTTAAAATTTCATCCCGATTATACGCAACCTTACGCGATGGCATGTCAGCCTTCACGCGAATTGTGATTTCGGTTTCAAGAGCGTTCCCGGGCTGTATCACCACAGTGTCGGCATTTGAATAAGTGAAACGATCAAAAAGTGGACCAACAAATGGTCCGCTTACGCCCAGCACACCAAAAAGAGCCTCAGCCGTTGCTCCAATTTTCCAACCTATAAGTTTTTCTCCAGAGGCCACAATCATCTCCGACTGCAGAGAATAGGCCTCCCCTTCTGTTGTGGGCGCACCGCAGAAGTCACCATCCAACTTCGTCCCGGTCGTCCGCGCCTCCCATAGTAAATTTCCAATACTGCCCGCCATACGTTTGCCTCCAGTATTTCCCTGAACGCTTCAAAGATAGCAAAGTTTGTTGCAAGCCCGATTATATGTCCACAACGCTGCAACAAGGATGTCCAGTTTTGACACCTTCTCTATAAACGTGCAGTAAGCGGATTTAAGAGGCCAGCATATAACGATTTCTCTATGTTTTAGCCCGTCACGTAGCGATAATTCTACCTCCACCAATCAAACCCTCTTCGAATCCACGTAAGATAGTGACGTTCTTTTTTCGCAAAATTTCATAGATTTTCGGACTGAATTGTTCCGAAATTTCTTTTTCAATATCTCCAAGACGGGTGATAATTGTTCTATATTGCTGTATAAAAGTGGCGCTAATATTTTCGTATTTTTTAATAGATAGACCATTCTCAAAGAGCAACTCGGAATAGAGCGCCATTGTCGCCATGTTCGTCGAAGCGGTAGCGTCATGGATTTGTTTTGATTGTGCCTGATTCATTTGAGCGGTTTGAAGCCAATCGGAAAAGGCTACAGTTCCTCCGGGCTTTAATACGCGGACGCATTCCGATATGAGTCTGGCTTTATCTGCCACGTGGCACCAAGCATCCTGTCCCCAGACGACATTAAAACTGTTGCTGTTGAATGGCAATTCGGTTGCATTTCCTACTTGAAAATTAGCAAGGTTTTGAAGCCCACGCTCCTCCGCACGACATTTTGCCTGCTCTACATTAGTAGGGATGAGGTCTAAGCCGGTAACCCGGCAACCACGAGACCCCGCTAAATGCAGCGCTGGCCCACCGAGACCACTCCCGACGTCCAGAACATAAGATTGCTCATTGATCTCTGCGTAATTTGCCAGAATATCAGTTGAGACGGTGCCGCCAATCGATAGATAGTCCTCGCTATATAATTTCTCGATCAGAGTTGACCCAACTTGGTTGTAAGTTTTTTGTACCGCCTCTATATCCATGCCGCGTTCCGGGAAATTGTTTTAAATTAAGCTAGATTTCCAAATTAAGAGGCTCCGAGCCAGAGCGCTTAGTTCGGATTCGCCCGGACCAACCAACCCGCTTTTCTTTCGCACCCTCTGAAGGCTAATTAGAAATGTTAACAGCTACTTTCTATGCGTGAACACCCTTCCTATAAAAATGCTCTATGCCGTGGTTGTGTTAGTGCCCCCTGGATGGGTGTCAAGATATAGTGCGCCAATGTCGACCTGCATTATTTGACCGGTAGTAACTGTGCTTTCGTCAGAGGCAAGATATAGTGGCATGTTTGCGACATGGGGCGGCTCACCCGGTCCTAGTAAGTGCGCCGCAGCCATCTTCTGATTCTCGTCCCTAAAAGCGCCTGTTCCTTCAAGCTGCACACGCTTGCGTTTGGTCAACGTTAGCGAAGGAGCGCGCGTTAACACGAATTTTATGGCGGTCATATTCAACAGCCATAGAGTTTATCATCGCTGCGACGGCGCCCTTCGCTCCGGCATAACAATCGCGTCCTGCTAGTCCCGTCAGAACAAGATTTGCAGTCATGTTGATAACTGATCCTCCACCTGCTTCCATGATTAGCGGAATGCCGTATTTGGAACCCAAGAACATTGAGAACACATCGACTGTCATGCATCGCCAACATTCGGAATCGTCGACTTCAGTTACTTGTCCATCAGCCAGAGTTGAACCAACGACGCTGTTGTGCAGCACATGCAGGGCGCCGAACCGCTCCTTCACCGTTGCCATGCTGTCTTGATGCTTTCATGCCGAGTTACGTCTACCGGCAAGAACAGGGCTTCACCACTCATGCTGGCCTCCCCGTTTGTCAAGTGGGTAGTCTCTTTTCCATCTTCAGAATCGGTATCGGCTATGCATAGACGCGCACCTTCCTCAGTGAAACGGATAGCTGTGCCCTGCCAATGCCGTTCGCACTGCCCGTATAAAAGCTACCTAGCCTTCTAATCTACCCTTTATGATGGCTTTTTTACAATGTAATGAATTAAACCGAATATTAGGGCATGATAACAAAGAATAAGTGAAACGATCGGTTGACAGAATGGAATACTAAAAAATTTGGCTAAACGCACCCTGGCCACCATCACACTCTTTAACTTGGTGACCATATCAAACGTTTCGCCGGAAATGACAGCGCAGTGAACAATTTGGTAAAGTGGAATTTGGTCGGCGGGCCACGTTGAAGCTGTCGTCCGCCGCCGGCCTGCCAACCAATAAGGAGCTCTGCCGTATTTACGTCGCTTATTCTTTTTCTAATGGAATAATCCGCCTTCGCGCCACTCGGCGTACAGGATCCTGCCTCCTAAGATTATAGCCTCGGTTGCGAAAGCAGCTATTAGCGCTGAAACACCTACTACGGCACCGTTCGCATCGGACATCGAAAGCACCGCCAAACCGAGTACACTAACCGCCAGTATTCGGGCAACCGAAGCGACAGCAATTGCAGCTGTTTTTCGGCTAGCAAGCAACTGTCCTCGTGTATAAGACGCCGCCGCCATACATAACGCTAGCAACGGGGTTAACAGAAGGGCCGGGGCAACGTAATCTGCCAATAAAAGCGGCAACCCCATTACGTTCTCCAACGCATAGCGGCAAATAATATCGCTTTGAAAAGCGCACATCGCCAAGCAGAATATAACAGCAAGGTGTATAGCAAATTTCCCAATCACGCGTGTGTCGGCATGATTATGTGTCAACGTCTGCACTGCCTGAGCAAGATTCCTGAGGGGGCCTAGCAGAACCCTTATCATACCGTCCAACACACTAAAGGCGGCGATTGCGAGTTCGGGTCGCAGCAATCGCCCTAAAAAAAAGCTAGCTGTAAATGCAACACCACTTTCAGCTGTTTGCATCACCATCACTGGCCATCCGAAGCGCCACAACTCCCGATATGTGGGTAAGGGCTCACTGCTTTCTGGCAAGTCAAAATAGTATTTACGCGCTACAAACACCGCGTAGACGCTTTCTAAAGCGATACAGGCCGTCAATGCTGCCATGCCAACCAGTGCGCCATTCGTCATAATCTGCAACACGGCCAAGATTCCAAATAAACCGATTAGGCGAATAAATGTACCTAGCGTGACGAGGGTCGTGCGGCGATTCAGCATCAACAACGCGTAAGCAAGAGAGCGAAAAAATACACATGGCACAATAAGCGTAGAGACAATCATGCAAAGCTGTGCATTCTCAGCTACCGCCGCGCTGGCGCCGAATACTGCACCAAAGAAAATGATACCGGCCGGCGTCAATGCTACGATCAACCAAAACCAACCTACCAGAAAAAACGTCTGCGTACTGAAGATTAACAATCGGATTATGGAAGCGCGGTCTCGAATGTAGGAGATTGCTACGAACTGACAAGCCCATATTGGACTCCCCAGTGTGGCATGCAGATAAAAGGCCATGCTGTATGCGGCCAGAATGGGTTCGGGATCGGGCATCCGCGCGAGAAATGCCGAAATGACCGCATGCGATAACATGTGCAACTCGGCCATGAATATAAGAGGCACAAAGAATCCGTACGCCTCTCGGATAGTAACGGTTGGGCAAACACTAGAATAATTAACAGATTTACTGGATTTAAAACCTTTTTTGAAACCACCGGAGATGTATTTGAGAAATAACAAACAAAGTGCGACATACCGAATTCCCAATTTTTATTCCCCTTTTCGGTCGAGATAACGCCCGGATCCCCACATGTTTATTTCTCATCGTTCGGCTCGCCCTTACTGGCAACCAGAGGAGAACCTCGACCGTCTCGTCTTTCTTTATGCAGTTTGATGAAAACCACTTATGAAGATCATTGAGTAATTTCCGGTTCTGCCACATGGGGCACAAGTTAATCCCTGATACAAAAGTATTGCTCGCAATCGAGTATTTTGCTTATCATTTTAACCAAAGATCAAGGGGTGTATGTTCAAAATTTGACGTTCTAATTAAAAACATCAGTAAAAAGGGATAATTTTCCTCGTATTTTCATTCACTCAAGCATTAATATTAGTATTATTGCATTTTTCATTATCAATAATTCAATATATCTTTCACAGTGGCTGGATTCCAGCGCCCACCAGAACGTTAGAATTTTCAGTGCGGTTGAAAGTCAAAATTACGGTGCGGCCCGCGACAAACCAAAGAAACGTGAAAGTTCCGATATCCGCTATGCGTCCTATTACGCCGTCTCTGCCGCCTCAAAGGCAGGCCTCCCTTCCAACCGGTCAGCATAGGCATTAAGATTGGAGCAATTATCAAAGTCGGCTCCCAGACGGCGGGACATGATGACCGCATGTCCGGTGATCGTATCAGCCACAGTGAAATCCCCAGCGATGAATTCGCGTCCTTCCATATGCGTTTCGACCCCACCCAGCACCCGGTTCAAGAGCTTCAACGCTCGTGCCGCCAATTCCGGATTGCGCCGGTCTGGTGGCAGCAAGATAGTTTCGACGACATAATTATTGATCGGCGGCATAATCATGCCCTCGGCGTAATGCAACCACTGCAGATACATCGCGAAGTTTGGCGCGTCCGGCCCGGGCGTCAATTCCGGCGCGTATTTAGCGCCCAAATATTGGGCGATAGCAGTACTTTCCATGATAGTCGTATCACCGTCGACCAGCGTCGGCACACGGCCATTCGGGTTGATCCGCGTATATTCCGGCGCACGCATCTCCTTCTGTCCCAAGGTAAATCGTTCCAGTTCATATGACTGCCCGATCTCTTCCAATAGCCAGACGGTGCGCACTGCACGCGATTTCGGAGCGAAATATACCTTCATGTTGCTGTCCTTGTTTTTGAATAAATCTTCATGCCTCATTTGATCTTTATCACCTAACTCACTCATTATCGGCTGCCAACAAAGGCCGCACCACTTTCCCCATTAGGTCAACTCCTACACCGCACTTACAGCCCGCACAGTCTTTACATGTGTCTAGTCCTAACTCTTTCGCATCCGCCAATGCCTGTTCCCGTATAGCGTCGGTATTCAGCGGGTCTAATCTAATCAGCTGGAGCTTCAGGAGCGAAAATGGGTTGCCGTAGGTATAGCCGTCTAAGGGGTCAGCCTCCAACTCTTCGACAAAATTCCGCGCATGCATTGGGCAACCCTACAAGCACGCATAACATTCAATACAAGCGGTCAATTCGTTATAGTCTTCGGGCGGCTCTTTATTGAGATCATTTCCTGGTGCCGACCTTACCAGACGGTTGCGCATTTGCCGTGCGACACCATCTCGCCTCACTACCAGGTCGGCAAGTACTGGGAGTGTATTAAGTGGGCTGATGCGGTCACCCTCGCGCGCGCGGGCACGGCAAGCGACCCTGGGTTGTCCATTAAGGTCGACCGTGCAGACACCACAATTGCGCGCTCGGCATCCGTAACGAAAGGCTAGATCCGGTATTGCGCTAGCTTGCGCTTGGAGCAGCACGTCGAGGATCATTGGTTTTTCTTTCGGATCCCTGCGCGCATAGTCATATTCCACAATGGCTATCTCGCCGTCCCGACAGGTTTCGATTTCAACCTTCACGCGGCTTTCTTCTCGGCAATTGCGGCATCAGCCGACCCAGGCTCTATTTCCGGCGCGGCTCCCTCGGGCGTTCCCATGAGGGCCTGATAACGGGCCTCCAATTTTTTGTCCTTGATGGATGCGGGAAGTAATCGGAACCATTTTGACTGTAAGCGACGCCAATTTTCTCTCCCGATGTAAGAAACCAATTTTATCAGCGGTGTCCGCGGCCGCACTACCCGGCGAGCTATATACCCGCCCTCCTCATCGCGGCGCACCACGGTGGAATAGGGTGTCGAAAAAACGGACGTTTCGCCTCGGTCAAGACGGACATGTCCACCTAGGCTACTGTCCCTCTCCTGCGCTGCCGCAGCGACCGCTTTTGCAGTTTCCAGCAAATTGCGCAATTCCTCAAACTCGATGAACGACTGGTTCCAAGTGGCATATCGAGGAATCACCACGCTATCGAGGCGTTCGGTTAAGGAATTGATTAGACGCCCAATACTCGTGATTCCGTCTCCTGTCCGGGCCGGGCCAATGGCGTCCCAAGCCTGCTTTTGTAATTCTTGTTTAAGTGTTGTCGCCGCGACGTTGCCTTGCTGACCAAAGCGCGCACATGTGGTCTCGATCAACGGGATGAAAGCGGTGTCGTCGATCATTACCCTGAAGGATTTGGCCAGTTTCATTGCAGCCCGTCCGGCGCGGGCACCGAACACAGAAACTTCCGTCAGCGACATGGAGCCCAATCGGTTGGCACCAGAAAGACCGCCCATGGCCTGGCCGGCCGCAAATAATCCCTTGATGCCAAGCGTACGCTCGCCATCACCCTCGCCACTTACGGAGGCGCCTTCTGCATCAGCGCGAAGACCCCCCATATGGTAATGGGCGCTTGGCCGCACTTCCCAGGGTTCTTCGCATTTAGCGACCCGTTTGCTGAAGGCTTGACGCGCATTACGGTAGGCCGCTGGCAGACAGGTCTGTAGATAACGCATGAAATAAGGGCCAGAGCGAGGTAGCACCATATTACCTGTCATATCGAGAAAGGCACCCCCGTTAGGACTGCCGCGCCCGTCGGCCACGGCTCTCATAATGGCGGCGGAGCATTCTGCGCGGGTGCGCTGATAGACGCTATCGAGTATGACCTTACCGTTTTTATCCCGGAGGACACCCAGATAGCTAGCGCTTGCCGGTTCACCCACTAACAGCCCCTCGTAAGAGGGTGGCGAGGCAATACAGAAGGGAAGAAATTGACACTGCTCCATGTCGACAAGGTCGGCCCCCGCACGGGCCACGATGGCATAACTGTCGCCTGTATTGCCGCGCATAGTATCGGTCTTAGGAAAAAACAAT
This sequence comes from Rhodospirillaceae bacterium, assembly GCA_002722775.1. Lineage (GTDB taxonomy): Bacteria > Pseudomonadota > Alphaproteobacteria > Thalassobaculales > Thalassobaculaceae. The sequence continues at coordinate 12,224 of PBMU01000038.1, read as the reverse complement.
GTGGATAGCCCACCAGCCGCGATGACCACCGAGGGGGCCTTTACCGCAACAAGCCTACCGACAGAGGCGTGATAAATCAGTCCTCCAACGACGCGGGTATTGCCATCCTCGCCCTGGTCATTCACCAGGTCGAGAAACCAAGCATCTTCGAGATAGTCGACCCCATTGCCCTGCACAACCGCGTTCCAACCAGCATGTCCAAAGGCGACACCATGGTTCGATAAGCCAACGGAGCGCCGCCGGTTGTGGCCGCCGAATGCCATCGGTGTCGCTTTAGGCCCCGCCCGCTTATAGTCGATGGTGGGACGTAGACCTTGTACGCGGAAGAGGTCAAAAGCCGATTGACTGTCCTTGGCAAACGCTTCAGTGATGGATTGAATCGGCAGGTTGCCGCCCGCCATTCGGATATTTTCGGATAAATTTTCCACCGTGTCGTCATCCGTCGCAGCGGCACGGACCGTGGCCATGCCTTCGGATATTTTCGTGTCGGAGCAACCGACCGGGTCCTTCGAGACCACCAGCACTCGTCCACCTTTGTCTGCCGCCGCGCGCGCCGCTATACTACCGGCACCACCCGCGCCAACGACGATCACATCATAGTCGCGCCATTCAACTTCGATCGTCATACACATCCCCCTCCACTCTCTCCATAAAGCGAATGGCATATGGGAGCAGGCGGATCAAGAGCGAGGGGGCCCTAGCACCCCGCAGTATCTCGGCTTCCTGTACACTCGAGGCGGGGCAGAGAAGCGGCAACTCAAAACTACTTGGCCTTCAGTTACTCCCGTAACGCCGCAACGACCCGGCCCTTTTCTTGGCCGAGCCGCAATGGTTATCAATTTGGGTGGCGATCTAGTGAGTGAGCTCCACCGAACCACGCATACCCGCTTCGTAATGGCCGGGAACATTGCAGGCAAATTCGAGATCCGCATGTTTTGGGAACGTCCAAACGATCTCGCCAGATTTGCCGGGTTCTAACAATATGCTATTGGGTTCCTCGTGCATCCCATGACCCTTAGTGGCTCGCATCCTCTTTGCTGCATCCCAGTTGATGCGGTCCGCCTCCAGGACACCGTGTTCAACCATCATAACCATTTCCGGTTGATGGGCGAGGTGCATTTCAGCTGTGGCGATGCTGAACTCATGGACAAGTTCTCCTGCGTTGCGCACGACAAAACGAACGGTCTCGCCTTCTTTAATTTCTAGTGTGTTCGGCTCGTAACGATTGTCGAACATGACGATCTCGATTGTTCGAGTAGCGTCAACAGCTTTCCCAGGCTTGCCAATATACAAGTTAACATTACGGGCATGGCCTTTGTCATGAGATCCTGCAGCCAAAAGAATGGGCACTTTCACCAGACTGCCAGTAGTTAAAATCGTAAAAAAAATGAATAAAATCAGAATTTTGCTACCCATCGAATTACTCCTAATTTTGCCAAATTATTTTATGATTGGCTATGATCTAACTGGTTCTTGGGGTCCAGTTTTGAAAAATAACTAGCCTGCAACACTACAACCATCGAACAGAACACGGACGAAAAAAATGAAAAAACTGGATTTCAGACAAAAAGTACTTGAACTGGAATAACGCAGTTAGCGGCCCTTTTGAAGGACCCATAATTCCATCGATTATAGAATTGGTCGTTGCCGGTGCCTGTTGTGCAGATCGTGTTCCACATCGGTTCTAATACTAGGTCTCCAACGAAGTAGGACTGATTGGGAAGTCTATTTCTTGGGTTCAGTGGAACTCAAGAGTAGACCAAAATCTGAATTGGCAACAAACTCACCTTCGCAAGGCCTCCGTTTTGACCAAAGGTCGAAAAGACAACGACCACAAGTTCCGTTGGGAGTTTGTAGGATGTCCACCTCTGACTTTGTCGATATCGAATTTAATGGGCGATCTGTAACTGCTCGAAAAGGTGAGACCGTGGCCTCTGCTCTCATTGGTGCCGGTTTTCGGGTTCTAAGAACCTCGGAAAATGGGGCTAATCGGGGTATTTTCTGTGGGATGGGCGTTTGCCAAGATTGTCTCGTCGAAATCGACGGGAAATCTAATCTCCGTGCTTGCATGACCAAAATTGATGGACCGATCTCCGTTCGCAGGCAACAATCTGGTCGCCGGACGGCGCGGTACACGCTCGCAAGACCCGCCATTGCGGTCCAAGATGTTCAGGTCGAAATACCCGAGATTCTGGTCATCGGTGCGGGCCCTGCCGGGTTGTCAGCGGCAATGGCCGCCCGACGGTCGGGCGCCGGGGTCAAAGTGCTTGACGAACGATCGAACGCAGGCGGTCAATTTTACAAGCAGGTCACCGTGTCGGGACCTGACTTCCCACCCGCGGACCAACAGCATCGTGACGGTGCAACCTTGTTCGAGAAGTGCGTTGATCTGGATGTCCAGTTCGAGTTCGAGACCACGGTTTGGGGTGGTTTCGAGAACCGTGAATTCATAGCCAGCAATCGTGCCGGAACCGTTCGTTACAATCCTCAGCGTGTGATCATCGCTACCGGCGCGTATGAACGCGCGCACGTAGTGCCGGGTTGGACGCTGCCAGGCGTGATGACTACCGGAGCGGCTCAGACACTGTGGCGAAGTTCCCGGCGGCTCGCCGGACAAAGGGTGGTTGTCGCTGGCAACGGGCCGCTCAATCTGCAACTCGCCACGGAACTGACAGATGGGGGAGCAGAGGTTGTCGCGCTGGTGGAGGCCGCGCGTCCAAACAGGTTAGGCGCTGTGGTTGATGTCGGGCGCATGTTCCTCTCATCCAGAGAGTTCTTAATACAGGGGATTGGCTTTATTCGCCGCTTGAAGGCAGCGGGCGTTAACCTATTGAACGACCATGTTGTCGCCGGTATCGAAGCGACATCATCGGGATTGCGAGTGAAGTTGACGGGCTCAAACCAGCGCACCTCATTACAAACACTCGAATTTGACACCGACGTGGTTTGCCTCGGATATGGTTTCGAACCGTCGAACGAGCTGGCGCGGGCGGTAGGCTGCGAGCAAGATTATGACCCGGTTCGCCAAGAGCTTAAGCTCCGACTGGATGATGTTGGCGGAACAACGGTCCAGTCCGTCTATGCGGTTGGTGACTGCGCAGGAATGGGTGGGGCGATGGTGGCTCTATCGCAGGGCGAGATCGCTGGTTACGCTGCCGGGCAGTCTCTTGGATACCCTCTTTCGAATGACCACCGCAGCCGATTAGGAATGGCGCGCCGCACGATGGCCCGTCAGCGGAGGTTCCAACGAGCACTTTGGCGGATCTATGAATACCCGCGCGTAAATCTGGAGCACGCGAAGCCGGAGACAGCGTTCTGCCGTTGTGAAGAAGTGTCGGTCGGCAGCGTTCTCAGCGCGCTCGATAATGGCTGCGTGTCGACTGGAGAAGTCAAGCGACGAACCCGTTTGGGGATGGGTAGATGTCAAGGCCGTTACTGCGTTCCGGTACTCCAGCACATCATGGCCAACCGGGCGGGGACCACAGTCGATAGTAATTCAGGATTTGCCCCACGTGTCCCGGTGAAACCCGTCGCGATCGAGGACCTTTTGAGATCGATGTCGAATGAATGACAGGCCGCAAAGGTTAGACACGGCCATAATTGGCGGCGGTGTTCTTGGAGCATCTCTTGCCGGATTCCTGGCCGCTGGAGGGGCCAGGGTGTGTGTTGTCGACGGCGGCCATGGTGGCGGTTCAACGGCGAACGCAGGCAGTTTACATGTGCAACTGCAGAGCCGGTTCCTGCGCAAGTATCCCGACAAGGTATCAGCACTTGAACGTAACCTTCATCTTTACCCGAAGGCCGTCGCTTTCTGGAAACAGCTCGAGACCGACCTCGGTACCGATTTCGACTTCCATATGACAGGCGGACTTATGGTCGCAGAAAACCAGGAACAGTTCGAGTTTTTGGAACACAAAAGCCAACGTGAATCGCGACTTGGGCTGGATGTTCAGCTGCTGGGCCGTGATGAGCTGGAGAAAGTCGCGCCTTATCTCGGCCCCGCCATTTTCGGGGCAGAACTCTGTCGTCAAGAAGGAAAAGTGAACCCACTCTTGGCACATGCGGCACTCAAGGACTGGGGAACCGGCATGGGTGTGACATTTCTCCCAGAGACTTTTGTGGGAACCATTGAGAGGTCAGGTTCGGGTTTCGCACTTGCAACGCCAAACCGGGCATTTCAAGCGGACAGGGTCATCCTGGCAGCTGGCGGAGGAAATAAAGACTTGGCCCGGTCGCTTGGATTTAATCTGCCCGTAGCCAGCGAACCACTGCACATGAACATCACCGAACCCACGGAGCCCTTGATTGGACATCTAGTCCAGCATGCAGACCGCCCGATCACATTGAAACAGTTCAGCACCGGACATGTCGTGATCGGTGGGGGATGGCCCGCGCATTTGCGCGAGAAAGACGCCTTTCCTAGTGTCGAACTTGCCAGCATAATTGGCAATACTACATTGGCCCAGCACATCATTCCCGAAATAGCGCCGCTTCGTCTGATCCGCACCTGGGCCGGCATCAACGCAACAATGCATGGGCATCCGATCCTGGGTCAATTTTCCACGATGCCTGGCGTTTATGCGGCGGTTTCGGGGGACGCGGGGTTCACGCTTGGACCTTTTAGCGCGCGGTTGTTGGCGGATGTCATTCTCGGGTATCCTGCAAGCGAGGACATGACGGAATTCTCTCCGGATTTATACACCATCTAGAACTGCAGAACATCCCGATTCTGCTGCGAGGCAGACGGGCAAACTTAAGATCATTAGGTTGTCGGGACCTGTCGTCGTCAACTTTCCTTGGAGTAATAAGCAGAATGAACCGAGACAGTGTCGATTGGGCCGGACCTATCCCGGCGGTTGTTACCCCATTTCAGAATGATGGCAAGGTAGACGAGGCAGCGTTCTGCGAGAACAACGCCCGCATGTTTGCCAATGGTGCGACCGGGCTTTTAATCGGCGGTTGCACGGGGGAGTTCTGGGCGTTGAATGCCGAGGAAAAGCATTCGTTGTACAAACTGGCCGTTAGCGCCACGGAAGATAAGGGACCTGTGCTCGCCGGCACCGGAGCTGTAACAGTAAAGGAAACAGTCGATCTCACTAACGCCGCGAAAGAAGCGGGTTGCGACGGAGCCGTCATACTACCACCGTACTTTGTAAAGCTAACCGAAGACGAGGTCTTCGCCCACTTCGCAGAAGTTAATGCCGCGGTGTCGTTTCCAATTGTGGTTTACAACATTCCCGGCAATGCTGTGAACGCCATTACTCCTCGGCTCGCCGAACGCTTGGCGGATCTGGAGAACGTGGTCGCCATCAAGGAAAGTTCCGGTGACTGGAACAATTTTTACGGTACGCTCATTCGCGTCATCGACAAGATCCACGTGTTCTGCGGCCCCGCGTCGATTTTCGGGGTCCCGGCGCTGGCCGTCGGAGCGGACGGATTCATCGATTGCTTTCCGAATGTTTGGGTGAGCGGCGGTTTCGATCTATACTTCGCGGCTAAAGACGGTTGTTCTAACAAAGCGGCCAAGCTTCAAGAAACGGGCCGGAAACTCACCGACCTTTTCACCAATAATGGGCGCACGCTCTATCCTTCCACGAAGGCAGCGATGAACGAACTGGGATATAACGGTGGTGTGGTGCGACCACCGCTTAGACCATTGACCAAGACTTTGAGGGATGGCCTCGTCAAGGGGCTCGTTGAGTTAAACCTGAGGTAATCTTGGAAGGCTGGGCTTTCCACGGAAGATGCTCCAGTCCATTCGTTTGGGGACGACGACCAGATCTAGGATGTCCAGCGCGGCGGGGTCACGGGAATGGCTGACTTAATATTGCACCCAGGTGATCGTGTCATCATGGTTTCCGGTGCATCCCGAGGTATAGGAGCAGCAATCGCCCGGGCATTGCTGTCCGATGGATATCGGCTGTCGTTAGCGAGCCGAAACCCTGACACGATCGATGAGTTGTTCGGACATGCCCCCCCAGAACGGTTAATGGTGACGTATTTCGATGCTCAAGAACTGAAATCCGCCGAACAATGGGTGGAAGGAACAATTTCTCGCTATGGACGGATCGATGGGCTGGTGAACAACGCTGGCATTCTGCGCAACGTCGGGTTCAATTCTGGTGATGAAAAAGACTTGAACGATCTTTGGGCAATTAACGTCAAGGCTCCGTTCTGGCTGACCAAATTGTGCCTACCACATCTTCGCAAGGCCGGTAACGGGCGGGTAATTAATATTGCGTCGACCGACGGAAAGCGTTTTCGCCATGGCGGGTCCGTTGGCTATACGATGAGCAAACATGCTCTGATTGCGCTCACGCATGCGGCCCGGATCGAAGGATGGGATGACGGAGTGCGAGCAACAGCTTTATGTCCAGGGGCTGTGGACACAGACCTGCTCGCGGGCATTCAGAACACGGCCCCAGTCGCAGAACGACTCCAGCCAGATACATTAGCGGGCCTTGTTTCCATGGTCCTTGGTCTACCCAATACGGCCTCGGTAGCGGAACTGCCGGTCAACACGCGTCTCGAATCCTACATATAGACCTCGCAGATCGCCCTAAACGCGGTGTCACGAACGGTCGATCAAGATGGTCCGGGGGACCGCCCGAAGCACAAGGGGGCTGACGCACACAACTCAGTCAAGGACAACTAGATTCAATCGGCAGCGTCTCTCGAACCAATTATCGAATTGACCTTTGGCATTACCTCTTTGGCGAGCAATTCCATGGAGCGTTTCATACGTGGCTTGTCGGTCCAATCCTGGGCGGTCGCGGCCAATGTCCCGAAATGACCAACTTGTTCACGGAGTTCCATGATTTTTTCCACCACCGTATCTGGGCTGCCGTGGATTGTGTAATTGTCCCGCAGATCCCGAGCCGTGAGCTCCGCCGGATCGTCATTTTGGTTGATGACGAAAGGTGTTTTCATATCGGCACGTTCGAAAATCTTATAGAGATAGTCGAAATACCAATCCGTACTTTGGCCCAACGCCTTGACAAATTCCTCCGCCGCCGCGTCGGTCTCGTCAACATGAATATTCCGCGCGACCCGCCAGATTTCCGGATCAGTCGGATGACCCGCCTTCGATGCCGCCTCCGCGTAGACTTCCCAATGGGTCTTAACCGACCAAGTTCCAATGAAATTTGCCGATAATGGAATGTACCCTCGCGAACCAGCAAATTTGATGGATCCCGAAGATGGGCTCATTGCCGATATCGCAATCGGAGGGTGCGGTTTCTGGTAAGGCTTGCACATACGGCCTAGGCCAATGTCGTCATAAACCCAGTCCCCAGTAGTCACGTTCCAATGCTCGCCCTTGATCCTGTATGGCGGGTCGTTGGCCCAAATTTCGATCATCATGTCGATCGCCTCGACCATCATCGCGTTGCGATCCTTGTCCATGATGTCAAAAAGCTCGAAGTCGGGGGGCAGCCCTCCGGGTCCAAGCCCCATGATGAACCTTCCCTTGGCCAAATGATCGAACATTGCGATCTGACCTGCAGTCAACGCAGGGTGATACTGTGGTAGGCAGATCACGCCGGTAGCGCAAACGATCTGCTCAGTGCGCGGCAACAGGTGTGATAGGAACAAAAGCGGCGAAGTGATCTGCTCGGAGGCAGACGCATAATGCTCGCCAACCCAAACTTCAGAATACCCTAGCTTGTCTGCATGTATGACTGCTTCTACATCTTCCATCAAAGTGGTGTGATAATCGCGATTGCAGTCGTGAACCGGCATCATGAACAAGGCGAGTTGCATATCTTTCACCTACTCTATCAGGCCCAAAGCCTTAACTAACTGTGGGCTCCCTCAACCAGAGTAACCAAAGCGGAACGCTTAGCAAGAGTTTTGGAAAATGGTCACGGCCTTGAAGCTCTGAAATCGAGGCATTGACAATTGTGTTGTTGTTAGGGATGCGGAGCGTGGGTAGTAACCACTCACTATTCTGGATATCCTTCAGATAGCTGTGTAGACGCTGTGCCTTGGTCGGTTCAAACCCGCTTGGTTGGAGGAGAAAAAATAGCGACAATTACGCCGTCTTCTCAGGTGAAGATGCCGAAAAGATGTGGTGACGGTGATAATTGATACCGGCCTCTCATCCTCCACCACAAAAAATTGGGCGTGTATAACTACTCTGACCCGACCGAATTTGGTTCCCTACACCCAAACTCTTCGAAGGCCAGCTCGTTGAGCTGTTCCTCCGCATCCAGGTAGGCGCGAAACTGCTGTATCGGATGATTACGGGTGTGTTAGTAGGGTGTCTGGATGGTTCCAAACATCATTGATCCGCGACCATCACCAATCGTGCAGGGAATAGGGACCTAGTTTGGCTGGGCTTGGGTCAATCCGATTGCCCAGATCAATGTCACCCCGACCATTTCCCAGGACTCTGTCCGCGGCCTGCAATTTCAACAACCACCAGGAGCTGAAACGAAGATAGTGACCCGCATGGAAAATGCCGTCCTACTCCCATCGTTAGGTGCAGGCGGGGTTGAATTGCGGTAACACTCGGATGGTCAAGGCTTTCAAGGAACTGCAAGGCCAAGGGTTTCTGCTCGAGTGTCGTAAAGAATCCTTCAATAAAATATGCCACTCGTTCTGGGTGGCATCGAGCTTTTGGGTAGAAATGATGCGTGTGATCTTGATAGCGGTAATGTTGCTGATGCTTAGTTCAGTGACGGCAACCTCAGCACCGAAAACGTATACGGGCAGACAGCTACAAAAAGATTGTCTTCACTTCCTGAACACTACCAGGAGAAAAAACGATCCAAACGGCAAATACGATCAGGCTTCTATGAGGTCTATGATTGAAGGGGTCCACTGCGCTGGGTTTGTCCATGGGGCGTGGACACACGCGACTTGGGTACAACGAACACTTCGCGAGACAATCCCAGAGTTGACCGGCTGGCATTGCGAAGTTGGACAACACAAACTTGTAGAGGTAGTGGTTCTATCCCTTGAGTGGTTGGAAAAGCATCCAGAACAGTTAGACGATAGGGCTATATCCATTGTTGAAAGAGCGATGGCCAACGCATGGCCCTGCAAAAAGTGACCAAGAATGTGAGCAAGCTTGCAAGCAAGAGACCTTGATTAAAACACAAATAGAGCCGGCGAACTATGCCCAGGTCAAAAGGCAAGGTCGCAGCCCCTACCAACGCCGCCGGCATCCGAAGCGCGGTCATTAAGGTCAATAGAGTAAGTCCTCAGAGAGGTTGTGGCCTTTACAAAGGGCCCAACACCAACATTGCCTCCAGGTCGTGCCTTAGAACCTTGCCGGAGACATTTCTGGGAAATTCCTCATGATCGAGAAAGCGAATATCTTTAGGTTGTTTGAAACCTGCAAGGTTGGCACGGCAAAGCTTTCGCAAATCGGCAATGCTTACGGTTTCATCGGATCGCGCGACAAACGCTATCGGCACTTCCCCCCAGCGGTCATCGGCGCGTCGCACCACAATTGCCTCGGTTATACGGGGGTCGGAGAGTAGAATTCTCTCGATCTCGGCTGGATAAATATTCTCACCACCAGATTTAATCATGTACTTTTTTCGGTCGACGAAGTTGAAGCTGCCGTCGCGGTAGCGGACCAGTAGGTCACCGCTATGGAACCAGCCACCCCGAAAATCACGGCCATTGGTGCCCTCGTCGTCCCAATAGCCACTAAACAAAGTTGGGCTGCGTAACGCTAGTTCGCCGGGTATCCCGACTGGCACGTCATTGTCGTCTTGGTCGACCAGGCGCATCTCGCAGTGTGGACTCTGCCGTTTAGCGAGATTTTCAGGAACGACACCTATCGCGATTGGGTTTGCGTCGGCCGGTAAGCTGCCGGCTTCGGTCGATCCAAAGGTATTGGCGTAGGGCGCATTCAGTAGATTGGTTATCTCGGCAATTTGATGGCCAGGCACAAGATCGGCCATAGCCCCACAGAGCCTGATACCCTTCGGTTGGCTGTTTCGCCGCTTCAAGGTCTGAATCATACTCTCTACCATCCCCGGTATCAGGATGAACCATCCGAGCGGCTCCCGTTCCACAATTGCTGCAAGCCGATCCGGGTCGTAACCATCCTCGACAATCACCTTGCCCGCGCCCATCAGGATGGTCAGCGCGTAGTCCATGCCGCCCATGTGAAACAGCGGCATCCACACTGCCATCGTGTCCCCGGGCGCCATCAGGAAATCGGTGCGCGCCGCCATGGCACGGGCGACCTCGGCACGATGGCTGATCAAGGCACCCTTGGGCAGCCCCGTCGTGCCGCTTGTATAGAGAATGAGCAATCCATCCTCGGGGTCAACATCCACTTGTATCGAGTCGGACGGCGCGGCAGCCAAGCGATCGTCGTACTCATTGTCGAGATCCAGGACCCTGACGCCGCTCAGCGCCAGTTGGACAAGGTTCGCGCGATAGCGAGCAGAGCAAAGAATAACGCGCGGCGCAACCAGAGATATGCAATGCTGCAACTCCGGCAACGCGAGGCGCCAGTTTTGGCAAGCCAGAATGGCGCCTATCCGTGCACAGGCCAGCACCCCTTCAACATATTCCGGCCGGTTTTCGGAGAGAATCGCCACCCGGTCGCCTCGGACGACCCCCAGATCTCGCAACACGTGCGCAAGACGAGTTACACGCCGATCCAAATCGGCGAAACTCCAGATCAAATCGCCATCCTGCAAAGCCGGACGATCCGGATAAACTCGCACCCGGTCGGCGAAAACACCCTCAACGGTCGCGCAACGGGACTGGCGGATTAGAGACGCGGTCATGGTCATGATACTCGTTGGCAGTGTGTTTGTTGATTAAGCTTAGAGTCGCACATAGCTCGTCCGTGACGACAGCTACGCCAACTATAACTCCTGACATCCACCCGCATAAAAAGAATCTACTCGCCCACGCAAGATTGTAGCTAGAAGCGACTTTGGCGATGGCAGCTAACTGGCAGGCGTTGTCGCCCTCACGCCTCATACCCATTTACCCAGTGTCTGTTTCCATTCATCGATCCAATCGACCTGCCCTACCAAACACGGCGCTTTTACCGTGAAGCAATTGCAATTTATATGACGTCTAGATGTCATAATTACACACTCAATGGTACATTCCCAATTCGGCAATTAGCACTACCAAATGTTATTATTCTTTTGCTACTTGGCTACTGCGAATACCATGTAAAGGTCGATGATATGATGACGTTCCGACAACATTCTAGAAAAGAGATCGTACTCGTCACGGGAGCTTCAAGTGGAATTGGCCGCGCCGCTGCAGTTTTGCTCTCCGAGGGAGATTATCAAGTAATACTTGTTGCGCGGCGTTCAGACAAACTAAACAAAATAATTAATGAAATAGGTGAAAGTTCCATATCTATTCCATGTGATTGTTCTAAACCTCAAGAAATAAAAACCCTTTGTCAAACAATACTGGAAGATATTGGTGTACCGGATATCATAATACATTGTGCTGGGGCGGGGATTTGGAGAGAAATCGAGGAAACTTCTCCTGAACAACTTAAATCCATGATGGCAGTACCTTTCGAATCGGCGTTTAATATCAACGCTTTTTTTATACCCGAAATGATAAAGAAAAAATCTGGTCTCCTTATTCATATTAATTCACCTGTTTGTTACTTCCCATGGGCTGGAGCAACAGGCTATGCATCGGCCCGCTGGGCGTTACGCGGTATGCACGAGGCATTAAACCAGGACTTGGAAAAATTAGGAGTAAGAAGTTGCCAAATTATTTTTGGCGAAGTCACGTCGGAATATTTCAAATCCAACCCAAATTCTCATCACAAAATACCGAAAATATCAGCTTTTATTCCAATACAGACACCGGAAAAATGTGCAAAAGTTATTAAGAAAGTTATTAAAAAACCAAGACAAAATACTTTTCATCCATTGATTCTTAGGGTATTTCTTATAGCCCATCAATTTTTACCAATTTTCACTGAAATGTTAATAAGACTTACACAAAGGAAAAGATAAAATAAATTTTTAAAATGTCCACATAATGATTAATAAAGCTTCAGGTGGAGAATGGGCGTACTCGTCAAGATCAAGAAATAGGAACTCCAAAAGTCGCAGACCTTTCCCAGAGACCCCGCGCTACCGACTTTAGGGCCGGCCTCCGGCGATCCGGATGTTCGCGCCGGCCACGAAGGCCGTCTTGTCCGACAGTAGCCAGACTATCGCGTCAGCAACTTCCGTTGGTTGGCCGAGGCGCCCCATGGGAATTCTGCT
>PBMU01000037.1 GCA_002722775.1 Rhodospirillaceae bacterium | reverse complement strand
TTGTTGACGAGCCGCAGCCCTGAGAAATCTAGGCGCTATACAAATCAGATGGCCGCTCAACGTGCCGGATCATTTCCTTCCGCAGTTTTAAGATGGCTCGGTTCTCCAATTGTCGCACACGTTCCTTAGTGAGCCCCAACTTGCGACCGAGTTCCTCCAACGTAGCGCCTTGCTCACAGAGACGACGCTCTTGGATTATCGTCTGCTCGCGGGATGAGGAGCTCCGCCAATGCCTCTTCAAGCCAGCGTGACCGCGCTTTACCGTCTCTCATTCCGATCACCACGTATTCGGGATTGGGTCGTTCGTCGACAATGAATTCCTGCCATTCATCATCACCATTTTCTATTAGGGGCGCATTCAGCGATTGATCGGGGGCCAACAGCCGCTGTTCCATCCTGTCCACATCCGACAGATTCACCCGCAGTTCCTCAGCTATTCTTGCTTGACGGCTTTCGCGATCAACGCCGGGATCGATGCCGTCGATTTTCGCCTGCAATCGGCGGAAGTTAAAGAAAAGCGACTTTTGCGCCTTTGTGGTGCCGATCCGAACGATTGACCAGTTACGCAAGATGTAATCTTGAACCGACGAGCGGATCCACCATGTCGCATAAGTCGAGAACCGAACCCCTCTGTCTGGGTCAAACCGCGTGGCTGCCTGCATCAACCCGGTATTACCTTCTTGTATCAATTCGCTAATCGGTAATCCGTATGACCGGAATCGGAACGCTATACTGACCGCCAACCGTGTGTATGCAGTTACCAACTCGTGCAAAGCCTCCTCGTCGCCCTTGTCACGCCAGCGAGCGGCGAGATCGTGCTCGTGTTCCCGTCCCAGTAAGGGCGTGTGCATCGAATGGTTAATGAATATTGCGTTCGCCCGCTGGGCCCAAGGGCCCCCCGATGGGGTCATGGCAGACCATCCTACAATGGTTATAAGATCACCGCATATGCGGCACGTCCTCCTTAAAACTTTGCAACCTTATTTACGTTGGGTATGACGTTTCGGATCGCCGCTAAAATTTTATAATGCCGAAATTGAAAAATTATCTTTTGGCTATGTCGCAAGGTGTTCCAGGATTTCACCGACCGGTGAAATGCAAATGGCATTAAGTGGACCACCTGTTCCACTCCCACCATCTAGATTTAGCCAAGTGCCATGGTGTAAAAAACCCCGCCGCCTAGGGTCCGAACCCCGCACCACAAGAGCCGCTTCAGGGTGGCGCTCCGTCATCCGTTCAAGCCCAGCCGGGTCCCACCAAAAACGATCCCCCTGTTTGGCGAGCACGCGTGACGGATCAAGTCCCGTGTTTACCAGTAGAATATTTTTGTCGGTGGTAATTGCTGCCCGGAGCAACATCGCCGCGAACTCACCGTGTCCTGGAGAGGCCCGCACCGCTCGACGTAGGGGTGCTGTCCACTGACTAAGCGCAGTCGGCCCGTTCCGTGCCGCAATCACAGCATCACTAAATCGGCCGCCATACGCTTCCACAGTGCGTTCGACGCCACGACCTGCCATCCAATCGAGAACTTCTCCTGGTTGAGCGGCAAACTGGATCTGAAGCAAGGTGCGCCACATCTCCTCTTGGCTACCCCGCAAGACGACCACATCAGCCGTATGGGTAAAGGGTGGGGTCGCAAGCACCCACCTCCGAAAACGAAGCAATTCATCAACGGCTTCACGGATCGCAGGCCCCGTACCCAAGACGTCACCAAGATAGATGACGCGATCGCCAGGCCGGAAAAGCTCAGCCAACCGTCGATGCAGGATCTTCAGCCGCTCGGCGTCACCACGAATGGCCGCGATCGCCCAAATCCGCTCTCCTGCGCGCAATAGGGCGAAACGTTTCGGATCAATGTCCAATGGGTTACGCCTTTAACATTAACGGAAACCATCCTGCCCGAGTGCGGCCCCAGAAACAACGGTCGGGCTTTGCTTCAAGAGCCCGTGGCGCCAGGTTCGCACATAATAGAAATCAATGCCGACACATACAACGATACTATAGCCTTGTGATAGCCAAATTCTCCCAGCCTTCAGGCAGGTAATCATCGATATCGTAAACCGACACGGCAACGCTGATTCCCGAACAACCTTTGTAGTGCGTCGATAATTTCTTACAGCCCGACACCGTCATGTCCAGTTTCGGCCATTGATCCTTAGAAACTTGGCAAACGTAACCAGGGGAGCAAGCGATGAAGCTAAATTCTGAGGGAACATTGTGAGCGTTAGGATGCCAAATCACTGGGCACCAAATACCCAGCCAGGACATCCCTCCCTATGCGAAAGCACAGATCCGATATTCATCCAAGCGGATCCTTTTCGAGATTCAACGCAACAATTCCCGCGGAAAATTTGTAACAATTTTTCAAAGACAAAAAGCACTGATCGTTTGTTTTGAACATGATTTTTTTAGGTCACGGTCATAATTTTCTCTAGGCGGCTGGTGGCGGTCTCCTCATCGATCTTCTCTATTGCCGCAAATTCACGAGCCAGACGGTCCAATGCAGCCTGATACATCTGACGTTCGCTATAGGATTGATCGGCTTGCGAGGTATTGCGGCGCAGATCGCGTATCACCTCAGCTATAGATACTGGATCACCCGAATTAATCTTAGCTTCGTATTCCTGTGCCCGGCGGGACCACATGGTTCGGCGCACACGCGCACGGCCTTTCAATTTAGTGAGCGCCACGTCCATTTGCTTGCGCGAACTCAATCGGCGCAATCCAGAGTTCTGGGCTTTTGCGACCGGGATCCTTAGGGTCATGCGATCATGCTCGAATGTGATAACCAAAAGGTCAAGTTCAGTGCCCGCGACCTCCTGAGTTTCGGTCCCCTGGATTTTCCCGACGCCATGGGTTGGATAGACTACGAAGTCTCCGGTCTTGAATTCTGTTTTTTTTGTCATGCGTACTGTCTTTCTCAGTCGTCCCAATTAGCTCCGCGCTGTCACCGGTCCTACGGCGCAACCACCATCCCACCCTGTTAAAATCCTCAAAAGCAATAACTCCGCGCGGCCCTTAGACCGCGCTACACGCTGAGGGTCCAAACTAGCTTGGTGTTAACAAAAGGGGTATCGTCTGTCGTACCCCTTGAAAGTCCGTGGATCCTAGCAGAAACGGGCTATAATTGATAGGCTGGGATGACCAAATAAAAACTGACCAAGACCAATAGTGCCGTGTTTATGCGGGTTCAGTTGCCTTCACCAGGGTTCGGACTAAAGAATTTTTCAAACTTATCTTCCATGCCCTCATACTGCTTGGCATCGGCAGAATGTTCGATCATGCGCGTGAGATTTGGCCATTCCTCGGCAAATTTCCGATTGTGCTCAACCCATTGCTCAGCGCTAGGCTCCGTGTCAGGCAGAATTGCCTCGGGCGGACACTCCGGTTCACATACTCCGCAGTCGATGCATTCGTCGGGATGAATCACTAGCATGTTTTCCCCCTCATAAAAGCAATCAACGGGGCATACCTCCACGCAATCGGTGTATTTGCACCTTATACAGTTGGCGTTGACGATATACGTCATGCTCGGAACGTCCTTTCTTTCATGCCGACAAGCCAGCCTCTCGTAGTGAATTCCAGCCTAGCCCGCAAGCCCCAGTTTAATCATCGCTCTCTTGCGCGCAGCGCCGCTTTCGCGGTCGTCTACATAGAGCAACCCGGCAAGACGTCGCATCAATTGCGCTTCAAATTCATGCAGAGTTCCGTCAACATAGGTGACCTCCCAAAGCATCTCCAGGAGTTCTATTCGCTCATTCTCATTAAACGCTTCGCGCAAAACTTTAGTGTAACGGTATATGTCGCTGCTGGTTTCGAGGTCGTCGCCACCTTCTTCCAGCACTGCGCGCGCAGTCGCTTGATCCAGAGAGAAGCGGTCCACCATAGCCCGCAGCATTACCGCCTCCTCGGCTTCGTCCAGCCTACCATCCAGGCGACCCGCCTTCGTGAGAAGCGCCGCACACGCAAGTCTAACTGGATCGGACGACGGCACTAGCTCCGCCGACGTTTCCCGAAACGCCACTAGCGCTGCCTTTAAATGCCTGAGCATTATCCAAATTCTCCTCTTTGACCCGACAAGTCCGTCCCCATACGTTGTGCTTCCGAGCATCACGCACTACGATTTCCGCCATGACATCCAAATCGGCTGAGGATGCAACCAATTTCCGACGTGACGCACCGGCTGCCCGGCGCAACGCAGGCGCGATCCTACCGATACTGGCCGACATACTGCCAGCATCCGGCACGGTACTGGAGATCGGAAGCGGCACAGGCCAACACGCAGTGATCTTCGCACAAGCATTAGCGCCAATAAAATGGTTACCCACCGACACTAGCCAAGCTCAGTTGGCCAGTATCTCCGCTTGGATTAGCGGGTCCAAACCGCCATTACCTCTCTCGCCTCGTAAGATAGACGCGACCAGTAAAGTTTGGCCAATAGATACCGTTGACGATGTGGGCGCCATCTTCTCAGCCAACGTGATCCATATCTCGCCTTGGGCAGTGTGCGCCGGCATCCTCGCGGGTGCCGGACGGATTCTGCCAGAGGACGGCCCCTTGGTCTTCTACGGCCCCTTTAAACGCGACGGGCAGCATACAGCGCCAACCAACGCCGCTTTCGACGCAAGTTTGCGCCTTCAGAATTCCGAGTGGGGTGTGCGAGATGTTGCCGATATCGCCGTCGGTGGGGAAACCGAAGGACTAATACTTACCCAAGTAATTGAAATGCCTGCAAACAACTTGATCGTGACCCTACGCCGCGCGGCAACCTAGGGTAGGAGGAAAATGAAAATGACGATTGAAAGGGTCGAAACCTTGGTCGTCGGCGGTGGTCAGGCCGGTTTAGCCATGAGCGAGCATCTTACAGCTTGCCGCGTGCAGCACGTTATTTTGGAACGCCATAGGATCGCCGAACGCTGGCGAACGGGACGGTGGGATTCGCTGGTCACCAACGGCCCGGCCTGGCATGACAGATTTCCAGGCCTCGAGTTTTCTGCAACTGACCCCGACGCCTTTCCAGAAAAAGAATCGGTCGCGGACTACTTCGTCGAATACGCCAAACAAATCGCTGCGCCAATTCGCTGTGGCGTTGAAGTAAACGAGGTTCGGAAGAACACCGGCGCTCCTGGATTTCGCATCGAGACGTCGGCCGGTGTGTTTGAAGCGGATTACGTGGTCGCGGCCACTGGACCATTCCAACGTCCCATCATCCCGACTATCGCTCCCAAAACCGAGAGAACAGCACAGATCCATTCAAGCGAATACCGGAACCCCGCGCAGTTGCGGGATGGCGCTGTGCTCGTAGTGGGTGCCGGGTCTTCGGGAACTCAGATCGCCGACGAGTTGCTGCGAGCCGGAAGGAAAATATTTTTGTCGGTCGGCCCACACACTCGCTATCCGAGACGCTATCGTGGCTATGACTTCGTTTGGTGGCTTGGAGTTCTGGGCCTGTGGGATATAGAAGCTCCAGAGCCCGAGACCGAGCACGTCACAATCGCGGTGAGTGGGGCCCACGGTGGGTTTACTGTGGACTTCCGAGCGCTCGCTCGGCGGGGAATTACTCTGCTAGGCCGCGCAGAGGGGTTTCGTGATGGCGTGATGACCTTCACTCCGGATCTCTCCAAACTCATTTCGAGAGGAGACGCCGACTACCTGGCTATTCTAAATGCCGCTGACGCATATATAATCCGAAATGGTCTCAACCTCCCCGAAGAACCCGAAGCTCGTAATTTTGAGCCAACTCCGGACTGCGTGAATGATCCTGTTTTCGATTTGAATTTAGCCGACTCTGGAGTGACGTCAATAATCTGGGCAACAGGCTATGATCTTGATTTTCACTGGCTCAAGGTCGATGCGTTCGATGCGAGTGGCAAGCCACGGCACCGACGGGGCGTATCAAGCGAACCAGGTATCTATTTCCTCGGACTACCCTGGTTATCACGCCGGGGATCATCCTTCATTTGGGGGGTCTGGCACGACGCTCGATATATAGCCCATCACATTTCCACGCATCGCGGCTACATGATGCGCTATGCGTAGACCCAAGTAAGCCCGTGCCGGACGCCCTGCACAAGGCCGCGTCAGAGCAACCGAACTGCCCCGATAAATCGGTCGATCTCTTCTTCGGTATTGAAATAATGAACGCTGGACCGCACGAGCGAATCAAGACTGCGCGCGAGATAACTCAACCGCATACCCGATCCGCTAGATTCCGAAACGTTGATCCGGTTGGCTAGGAATCGCCTCTTGATTTCCTCCGCGCCGACGCGTGCGTGACGCCAGGTGACTATGCCGCATTTCAATACTCCCTCGTCTGTCACTTCAACTTCGGGAATGCCGCCTAGACGGACCCGCAAGTTAGCCGCCAGATCGAAGACTCGGTCCCGGATCGCCTCCAGGCCAAGATCCAAGGCATAATCTACCGCCCGCCCGAGTGCCGCCTGGCCGGCATAGTAACGCTCCCAGTTCTCAAACCTCCGCGCATCCTCGCGGACACTGTAATTCTCCCCATCAATCAATTCGGCTGCATGCTGGTCTAAGAATGGGGGGTCAAGTTGTTCAATCCATTCGCCTCGGACATAAAGAAAGCCGGTGCCGCGTGGCGCCCGCAAGTACTTTCTCCCCGATGCCGAGAGAAAATCACAGCCAAGTTCTTCAACGTTTAGGGGCAATTGGCCAACAGACTGACAAGCATCTAATAGATAAGGGATACCGTGCGCTCTTGCTACACGACCAACCTCCTCAGCCGGATTGACTAGACCGCCACCGGTTGGGATATGACTAATCGAGATTAGCCTGGTTCGTTCGTCTATTGCCTTTTCCAACGCGTTTAAGTCGATCTGCCCGTTAGCGTCATTAGGGATCACCACGAGTTCCGCACGCGTCAGGCGCGCACGATGAAGATAGGCAATCAGATTGCTACCGTATTCGGCCACTGTGGTCAGGACCTTATCACCGGGAGCAAGCGGCAAAGCATAGAACACCATGTCCCAGGCTCGGGTCGCATTCTCGACAAAAGCTACCTCGTTAGATCTCGCGCCAAGCAAGCGAGCAGTTGCAGTGTAAAAGTGCTCAAGTTCACCATGTCGCGCTTTTGCGGTCTCATAGCCACCGCGTAACTCTTCGTCCCGCAGGAAATCGTATAGATAGTCGGCTACGGGCGCCGGCGGCAAAGACGCACCGGCGTTGTTGAAATGCAGGACTTCCTGACAACCGCGAGTCTCAGCGCGCATCCGAGCAACATCTATCATGGCCATAGTGAGTATTCCGGTATCTTAATCAACAGCTTTAGCACTTTATTCCAACCAACTCAGCCAGCACACTGCGAAGCGTCATCTTCTGTTCAACGCCAGAAAAGCCCCGACCCCCGCCACGGGCAGCGAGATTATGATGAAAGCAGCTCCATAACCGCCGATCCAAAGACCGGCTCCAAACAACATAGGATAGAGGAGTTGCCCTGCCGAACCAAAGGCCAGGACACCGCCAGTCATCCGCCCGGCCTCCCCCGCTGGCGCCAGACGCGCCGCCTCGGAAAGGAGCACGCCGTGCCACGAGAGGACCGACAGGCTAATCGCGCAATTAACAGCCAGGATCGCCGCATGGCTCCAATGTTCGTCGAATACGCCCATGAGCGCAGTCGAGCCGGCCATGATAGCAGCCAGAATAGCAAGTAGCGTGCGAGGCGAAATCATAGTGCTCCCAACCCAGCCCCAAAACACACGCGCCGGTACTGCCAACATGACCGCGAGTCCAAAGACCTGACCCGCCGCCTCGTGGCTGTAGTGCAAATCATTGTAAAGGTACGTAATGGTGAAGTTTGTGTAGATCGATTGCATGCCAACAAAAGTGAAGGCGGCCATGGCCATTGCGCGGCGTTCGAACTGGTCCAAGACATCACGGACGCTAGTGATGAAATCGGCTAAATGCAGGCGCGCAGCCGGATCTCGATCCCGGTCAAACTCAGCGCGCAGGGGTTGCAACAACACAGCGATGGAGGCGCAAAGTATTGCGAGCCCAAAGGTTGTTCCGCGCCAGCCATAGGCGACCGCGAGCGGGGCCAAAATCAAACCAGAAATCGCGACCCCCGCCGGCACACCGGTCTGTTTGATCGAAAATACCAGTGGCGCCCATTTGGACGGCGAATACGTGGCCAGAATTTGCGAGCTCGCTGGCGTCGCCACAGTCGATCCAACGCCAATCATCATCACCGCCACACTTATCACCGGAACGAGCAACCAAGCCTTAGCGAGGCAGGCCACACCCGCCAGACCCAGAGCCATCAGCACGCAACCGAACTGACTGGTCCTAAGTGCACCAAATCGCCGGATAGCACCGCCACATCCGGCCATCACCGCGAGCGAGCAGACTGCGTAGAACCATGTGTAGACCAGCACAAGGTTAGGGTCGAAATGAAGCTCATTTGCTATAGCAGGGAACAGAGCCGGCACCCCAACCTTGGCGGTCGTGGCAACAGTCTGCTGAACCAACATGGCGATAATGGCAAGCAATAGGACAGGCATGGCCCAAAAATTCCACGCATCGTTCATTCTGTCATGAGTGTTAGGGCCTTGCGTTCTTACTCATCGCTAGGTGGGTAAAGTTGGCGCCTATAAACTGCCAAATCTTTCGTGATAGATAGTTTTTCAAATTCTTGTCTTCCATACTTTGTTCGTAGGCCTCACCTGTTACAGTTTAATGTGAAGGATATCGCGTCAAGATGCGCAGTTAGTAAATGTAATCAAATATCGATGATCTTGAAGGATTGCCGGAATGGGTTTCGGTCAACGCCCGATTGGCGGCCAATAGCTTAGACCCTCAGAAACTCGAATAACGACATGTTCGCACTCGCATAGCCACGCAAGCCCGGACAAAGATCAAGGCTTTATGGTTGACACCTCCAAACCAAACTAAAGGTCGCCCAGGTTTCTGCTAACGGGGTCGCGACGTTTGATTTTGGAGGATCCCGTCCCAATCACGCAGCCAATAGGGCCGTCGCCCGTGCTCGGGCCGTAGCTGCGTGGGTCGTCTCGCCAACTCGCTCTAATACGTCGCCATAGATCTTCCAGGACGGTGCGCTAGTCGGTTGCTCGCTAACCCTCTCAGCTAAAAGCGCGCGAGCAAGATTAAACTCGCCACCCCGGCGAGCAGCATCGATTAACATCCGGACCCAAACGTCGCGCTGTGCCCAGCTCCCGCCCAGTGGCACCATGTGCTGACGCACCAACAACATACGCTCTATGACGCCTTGATAGTCACGTTTGGCATAGGCTAGGATTGCCTCTGCGATCGGCACACCGACGTCCCTCGCAACCAGAGCAGAAGTGGTACCTTTTCGCGCGTTCTCATCGGCGAACCCACGCATCCTTTCAACGATGCAACCGGCCTCTTCATAACGGTCACTCATCGCTAAACCCATCAAAAAATGCAGGTCATTGAAAGAACGCAAACAGTCTCCGACCCTTCCGGCACAGACCTCCGCAATAGTTTCCCAGCGATTTTCAACATCCACTCCAAGCATCACCAGTCGCATCAGGATCGAGGTCGCGTTGGTTATGTCCGTATTGTCTTCTGACGGTGCAGGCCAAAACTCGGTATCGAAGGCGTCGAGAACATCCTGGTAGCTTTCAAGTTCGAGATAATGCAGCGAACGATGCCACCAAACTTGGTTGGCGAATGGGCCGCGCATTCGCCAAGCTTCGCTGTGGGCCGTTATCCACGTAATTCCGTCGATGCGCCGCCCCATGGCTTCGAGACAATGGGCAACCGCATGCCCCGCCCAGATATCGGCCTCGTTCATCTCCACCGCACGCCGCCCGAAGGGTTCGCCTGCCAGGGCGTAGCCTGATTCCTCCAGAGCGAAAGCCCTGCAACCCAGAAGGTACCCGTAACCGGGAACCGCGTCGCTCCAACGCGCCATGATCCGGGTTGGGGAATCCCGCATCGCCGCCAGGTCGCCAACAAAAAAATGCAGATTGTGCGCCAGTCGGAACGCAAGGATGTCGAGCGGGTGATCGATCAGAATTTCCTCCCAAGTTGCTTTGGTTCGCCTTAGGTCTCCTGCGCACCAAAAAGAAAGCGCGTCCACATGCTTACGTTCCTGCTCGTTCGCATCGTCAGCGAGAATCTTCGCCCGAGATAAGCAGTCTAGCGCCATCACCTCCAAATGCAGACGTGAACCAAGTTTCATGAAGTAACCCCGTAGGCATTGACCGATCACCATCTCGGAATCCAACCTCTCCAAACGTCCAACGATGACGGTAGCCTCTCTGCCCTGCCCAAGGAACTCGTCTACCGCAGCGTCGAACGCGTCGACCGCGTACTGGGTCTTGGCCGTCGTTGCCAGACCGCGTTTGTCATAGTGTATCATACTCTCCTTTATTGGCGCCGCATCAGGCGGTCGATTGCGCGCCGGTGACCCTTGGTGGGCCTACCCCCATCACGCTCCCGTTGAATTGCGGACGAATTGAATTCGCTTGTATCGGGCTTCCGCGCGTGTTGTACCCCGATCGGCTCCAAATCCTCGTACAGTAGCTGCGCCTCGGGCGCCGGCCCCCGGCGTTTGCCTAAGAAAAGTACTTTGACGACCCGAATGAATGGTCCCTGCGGGAAAGTAAGCACATCGCCCGCCCGGACAAGCTGGTGCGCCTTATTTACCACCTTGCCCGAGAGTCTTAACTGACGACCAGCCAGCAACTTGCTAGCACGGCCACGGCTCTTAAAGAACCGTGCACACCACAACCACTTGTCGAGGCGCTGTGTTCGCTCAGCTACTTCGGTCAATCCGCGACATCCATGGATTTCAGGATCGCGAATGGAGATTCCGGTCGATCCTTCTCCTGATGATTGACCACGACTTGGCTCGACTCCCGCCAACGACTGCGAGCCTCAACACCTCTTGACGGTTTATTAGCTTCCCAACGGGCCGCATTCTTGGGCCGACGCCTAAGGAAAATTGGCACACCATCCTTCTCGCCTGCAAGGCGGTAACCCAAATCTGAAAGGATCGCGTTCATTTTATCATGTCCTACGCCAGCGAGTGAAAGCATCTCAGATGTGACCGCAAAGGGCTGTTTACGGCTCGCCTTTCGAACAACGGCGGCGAGCCGCTCCGTCATATCAGCGCGAACCACCTGGCCACCAAGCCGAACATACCCTATCGCACTATAAAACCCATCTGCGACGCCTTCCTTTTGCACCACTGTCACGCGACCTGCTGGCGGCATAGCATCATTCGGAAAGTCCTGGTGATACACGCTCCACAAAAGGCCCAACAGTGACGCTGCGCGGGGTTTCAACAGGTCGGGCATGAATACACTCTGGGTTCCAAAACGAACGCCGGCACTGGCGAGGGTCCTGCGGCCATCTTCATCAATTGTTTTCAAGAGATCGTCGACCAAGATACGGGGCATTGTCCCCAGCCATTCAGTGATTTGGAACATTATGCCGCGCGCTGCGCCCTTAGCCTCCAACTTACGGAGCGCGATAAGTTTCGGGATGCTACTCCGCATCCTCGCATCCAGCCAGTTTGTAAGCCGGGTCTCGACGGCATTCCGATCATTGGCACTAACAAGGTCAGATACCATGATTCTTATGCTCGGCGACAATGGATCGCGACCTGGTTCGAGGCGCGCTATTCGGGCCGTTCGCCAGATTACCTCACCGCGGTCACCAAATTTGAACTTGTCGTCTGGTGCTGAACGAATCCAAGCAACACGTCGGGTCAGTTCGCCAGGCAAAACCTGGCGTGCCGCCGTCAGCACTGGTTTCGCCGTTGGGCCGCTCAGTGTATCAGGAATGAAGGTCAACGCCTGTAGCTGGCCCACACGATGACCCTCAACCGATACCGTCCCTTCGGCAGTGACGGCAGCCAGCAAATTTTCGTGATCCTTAAGCTTCCGCACCAGGACGGCTGCACGCCGATCAACGAAGCGCTGGGTCAGACGTTCATGTAACGCGTCAGACAGGCGATCTTCGATCGCGCGCGCTATTTGCTGCCAATACCGAGGCTCAGAGATCCAATCGCTTCGGTGACTAATATATGTCCATGTACGGATATGCGCTATGCGTCCCGCCAATGTGTCTATATCACCTTCGGTCTTGTCGAAGCGTTTCATCTGCTGACCAACCCATTCAGATGGCAGCCGCTCTAACGGTCCGGTCAAGTGCCGGAAAAGCTGGGTCAGCAGCGTGGTGTGGGATTCCGACAATGTCTTTCGGAAATCCGGAACCTGGCACACTTCCCAGAGCAACTGCACTCGGGCGCGTGAGCCGGCACGCTCAACCACGTCGGGATCTCGTGACAATGCCAGGAGCGCCTGATGGTCCTCGCCGTCGCGTTTGCGCATAAAAAACGGATAGGGTGGGTAACGTTCAAGCGATCGGCAGAGATCCCGTACAGTCTGATAGGACACATCACCATTGCGCCAAAACATACTGCGCAACGGATCAAACACATGGCCCTCTATTGCGCTCACTACGTTGGCATCAAATTCAGAGCAATCTGCCGTCACGCCAAAAGTGCCAGAATTCATGTGGCGTCCAGCGCGACCAGCAATCTGCGCCAGTTCCTGAGGCGACAATCGGCGCGGCATGCGCCCATCGAACTTGGTGTCCTCGGCGAAGGCCACATGGTCGATATCCATGTTTAGACCCATACCAATTGCGTCGGTGGCGATCAGGTAATCCACATCACCATTCTGATACATTTCGACCTGGGCATTTCGAGTCCTGGGCGAAAGAGCACCAAGCACGACCGCCGCACCACCTCTCTGCTCACGCACCAATTCGGCCAATGCATAGACATCACCTGCCGAGAATGCCACAACCGCCGACCGTCTAGGCAAACGGGTAATCTTTCTCGCACCGGCATAAGTCAGTTGCGAAAGTCGGGGTCGGGTAATGTATTCCGCCTCTGGGATCAATTTCTGTATCAGCGGCCTCACCGTCGCCGCCCCCAGTAACATGGTTTCCTTTGACCCGCGCGCACCAAGAAGACGCTCAGTGAATACATGCCCACGTTCAGGATCGCCCACCATCTGGATCTCATCGATTGCCAAAAAATCCACCGTCCGGTCAGTCGGCATCGATTCAACCGTGCACAGGTAGTATTGGGCATGAGCCGGGATGATTTTTTCCTCGCCAGTAATCAACGCAACCTTGTCGCGCCCCTTCTGGGCGACCACGCGGTCATAGTTCTCGCGAGCGAGAAGGCGTAGGGGAAATCCGATCAAGCCCGAGCGATGACCCAGCATACGCTCGATCGCGAGATGTGTTTTGCCAGTGTTGGTTGGCCCCAGCACTGCCGTTACCTGGGCGGTGTTACGATTGGTCATGAGCCCAGTTTTATCGATCCTAACCAGAGACAATAGTCCATAAGGACTTGCGTACATCGTTCAGTTTACACATATCAACGTTACACTGTGCCAAACATCTTTGCGCACATACCACTAATCCGCGGACGACAAAGAAGGAAAGAACAGATGACCGCAGGAAAGCGCTCATTCCAGGCTGAAGTCAGCAAACTACTACATATCGTCGCGAACTCTCTATATAGCGAACGCGAGGTATTTCTGCGGGAGTTGATCTCTAACGCCGCAGACGCGTGCGACAAACTACGTTACCTGGCTTTGACCCAGGCAGAACTGGTCGAGGGTGACCCCGAATACAAGGTCCGTATTTCTGTCGACACCGGCGCCAAGACGCTAACCATCGCCGACAATGGCATCGGCATGAACGAAGCCGAACTCGATGAGAATCTTGGTACCATCGCAAGTTCCGGCACTGGAGCTTTCGTCGAAGCACTTTCGGGGGATGAAAAGAAAGATGTCGGACTTATCGGACAGTTCGGTGTTGGTTTTTATTCAGCCTTCATGGTCGCAGAAAAGGTCGAGGTTCTAACGCGAAAAGCAGGTGACAAGGCCGCCTGGACCTGGACCTCAGATGGTCTTGGCGAATACACAGTCGTCAGCGCCAAGAAGGCTGGACGTGGCACCATCATTACCATGCACTTGAAGGATGATGCTGCCGAGTTCCTGGAAGAAAGCCGGCTGCGTACCATCGTAAAGACCTATTCTGACCATATTGGCATCCCGATCGTTTTCGCTTCAGGCGCTGACGAGCAGGCGTTGAACGAGGCGTCAGCGCTCTGGACACGCCAAAAGAGCGAGATAACCGACGAGCAATACACAGAATTTTACCGCCACGTCTCACATAGTTTCGACGATCCGTGGCTAACCACACATTGGCGCGCCGAGGGGCGGTTCGAATACAACGCGCTTTTGTTTCTGCCTTCGAACCGGCCATTCGATCTGTTCCATCCAGACCGAAAGCACCGGGTGAAGCTCTACGTGAAACGGATCTTCATTACCGATGATTGTGAAGGATTGGTGCCCGAGTATCTCCGTTTCTTAAAGGGCGTGATTGATTGCGAAGACCTGCCATTAAATGTAAGTCGGGAGCTTCTGCAAAAGAACCCGATGCTGACCGCGATCAGTTCAGCCGTTACTAAACGCATCCTCACAGAACTTTCTCGAAAGGCGGAAAAAGACGCAGATGCCTATGCGGCCTTCTGGGAAAATTTCGGCGCAGTGCTCAAGGAAGGTCTCTACGGCGCACCAAACGAGCATAAAGAGACCCTACTTGACCTCGTGCGCGTCAAGTCAACCAACCGCGAAGGCCTTGTAAGTTTAAAGCAATACGTAGAAACGATGAAGGAAGGTCAGGAACACATCTATTACATCACGGGCGAGAACGAGGAGGCAGTCCGTAATTCCCCTCATCTAGAAGGTTTCATGGCCAAGGGTATCGAGGTTCTGTTGCTATCGGATCCGATCGACGACTTTTGGATCCCCTCTCTGTTCGAGGGCTATGAAGACCATCAGTTCCAGTCAGTCACAAGGGGCTCTGCCGCTCTCGACAAGGTGGAGGACGCCAAAACGGAGGGTGGGCCGAAAAAGGGCAAAAAGAGGGACACAAAGACCAAAACTAAGGACATTACTCCACTAATTGCCTCAATCAAACTTACGCTGGGTGACAAGGTGAAGGATGTTAAGGAATCAGCTCGACTGACAGACTCGGCATGCTGTCTAGTCGCCGACGATGGCGATCTTGATATCAATCTGGAGCGCATCCTACGTCAACATCAGCAAGTGGCGGAAGCGCCAACACGCGTGCTCGAGATCAACCCCTCCCACCCACTGATCAAAGTGTTGGCCAAAAGGATCAAGGGCGGCAAGACGGGTCAAGAAATCGAGGACGCCGCCTTCCTGCTACTCGATCAAGCTCGGATCATTGACGGCGAACCAGTCACCGACCCAAAGGCCTTCGCCCAACGCATGTCAAAGGTGATGGAAAGCGGTCTGGTGGGGTAGCCGAGCCCATACATTCATCATCGGAAGATTTAATTGCCACTCCCGTCACTGCGGCAGCAAACGGGCTTCCTGCATACGAGTAAACCAATATGACAACGTGTCTTCAGTGTCAAAGCAGTCGGCGAAGCCAGCTTGTCGGATCTTGATGGTGGAAACGATGGAAGGGGACATCGCCACTCCACCGGCTCTCATGGCACGGTCGAGGAATTGCCAAGATCCCCCGACCAACTCAGCCAACGTATTACGTAAGAGGCCGTGTTTTTCGACCAGCGCCGCCCATTCTGGCTCGCGTTGGGGCATCAGCTCGGAGAAGGAGGATGGCGTTGGCTCGCCCTCCTCCACTTTGAAGTGGCGACAAACGGCCGGCCACAAGTTAGGCCAGAGCAACACGTCACCATTGGTGATATTGAAGGTCTGGTCGGCCGCGGCAGCGCAGTCGGCCGCCCATTCAACGCCCCGCGCGAGAAGTCGCGCATCGGTTGCCTCTGTTGTAATCGGGGCGCCATCCGGATAACTGCAGCGATCGCCACGCTCGCGGCAAAGTGCCGCGTGAACCCCTATCGCAGTCAATAAGTTCATCGGACTGCCAACGGCATGGCCGAACACTGCCTGTGGCCGCCAAATTGTGTATGACCAGGCCTTGCCTCGTTGACACTCCAGCAGATGATCCTCCTGCAACCAGTAAAAATTTTCGTGGGCGTGGCGTGCCCAATATTCCTTAGCGGGAGCCGCCATTGGTTCGACATGGATGCCGTAAGCCTTCGTGCCCTGAAGGAGGTTAACATGCGTCAGGCCAGAAGCCTGCTCCTCAACCACTGCTAGCAAATTCCGGAACATAGCAAGATTGGTTGCCATCTGCTCTCTATGTCTCCAGCCGGCAATCAAGTCCTCCATTTCGAACAAAGCCGCATAAAGTATATGGGTGACTGACGCGAGAGCCGGGCGGTGCGGCTCCAATGTCTCAGGATGCAGGAGGTCAGCCTCCAAATGGGTAACTCCTTCCACGTCGCAACGCCGGCGGGACATGCCAATCACGTACCAGCCTGGAAGGTCGCGAAAATGCTCGACTGCGGCGCGTCCCAGCAACCCACTAGCCCCCACCACCAAAAGCGTGCGGTCTTTCACACCCTACTCCGTTGTTTTAGGAATCTAAGATCGATCATGCCAGGCGAGTTGAGCTGTTCGATACCCGGCTCAAAAATAAGGTGTTTTTGGATCTTCTGAGACCCGGTCTTAGGCAGTTCATTTACGAACAATATCCAACCCGGCGGTTTATAGTAGGCAAGGCGCTGGTTGCAGTGGTCAAACAGGCGGCGGGCGAGAGATTCGCCGGTCTGCACGCCAGGCCTCGCCACCACGCATGCCAATATTTCCTCCCCTCGGATCTCGTCGGGAACGGCAAGAACAGCGACCTGTTGAACTTCATCCAAGACCTGCAAAGTCGCCTCAACCTCAGCAGCGGCGATGTTCTCACCCGAGCGGCGAATAATATTCTTCTTGCGGTCCACAAAATGGAGCATTCCGTCGAGGGCTCGCGTCACGCTGTCACCAGTATGGAACCATCCACCGCGCCAGGCACGTTCCGTCGCCACCTCATCCTTCAGGTAGCCCGAAAACGCGCCGAGACGCGGCTGTTCAGCCGAGTATCGAACCACCATCTCACCAACTTCTCCGTCTGGGACTGGTTCGTCGTTCTCATCCCAAATCTCAACTTCTAGACCGAAGACAGGACGGCCCATGGCTCTTGTGCCCCGCTTGCGCGGTTCCGAATTTGCGGCAAGCACCCGGCACATCTCGGTCATGCCCCAAACCTCGACTAGGGGAAATTTGAAACGATCCTCGAAGACCGCGTGCAAATCCGGCTCTACACCCGCACCAAAGCCAAAGCGCACGTTGTGTTCGCGTTCTAATGGATCCACAGGCTGATTCAATAGCATCGGAGCCACAACACCCAAGTAGTGAATCGCAGTCGCCCGGGTGTCCGCCACGTCCTGCCACCAAGAGCGCGGATGGAAGCGGTCAGGCTGGATCTGGCAACCACCGATCAGCATCATCCCAAGAAGCGAAACCACGCCAGCGTTTATGTGATAGAGCGGTAGGGGGTTGTAGACGCGCTCCGCACCGTGTCGGAAGCAAAACAGGCCCTGCAAATCAGCATACCAGGCGCCGCACATCAATTCATACTGATTAGAAAGTAGACAGCCCTTGGGCTTCCCCGTGGTCCCGGAGGTATAAAGCAAACTGGACTCAGCCCCATTGGTCATCGGCCCGACTGTTGGTTTCCTTGGAGCGCTGGGAAAAGTGTGTTCACCTTCCTCGAAGACCCACGCCGGCACGGCACACGCAAGTTCGGAGCAAGCAGCTCTAACCGTCGCGTCATGGTAAGCCAGGTGCACAATCAGCGATGCCTCAGAATGATTTAGAAGATAAGCGAGTTCAGAAGGGCGATAGTCTGGATTCACTGGCACCACGGACACACCGATCGTATTGAGTGCAAGCCGGTGGAGAATGTGCTCTGGCCGATTGTCCAGTGCCAGCGCAACCCGATGGCCGTTGCCATATCCCGACTCCCGGTAGCGCGCGGCAAGACCATCAACCATCGCCGCACATTCGCTATAAGTCCACTCGACCCCGTTCTCATAGTAGCCTCGACCCTCAGCCGCCGGCACAGCCACAAATGCGTGCTCCGGATAGCACTCGACTGTTTGGCAGAAAGCCTCGGCGATGGTCTGCTGCATTGCCCGGCCGAGTATTCTTTCTGACATCTTCAGCACGACTTTTTTTCTTCTACGAAGGTCTCTATGAATCGCACGGCCTCGCCTTCCGGTTCGCCTAAAATTACGTCGTCGCGCATCACGACCATGCCGCGAACGACCGTGGCGATTGGCCAACCAGTAACTGCCATTCCGTCATAAGGTGTCCAGCCACATTTGCTCGCGATCCATTTATTAGTAATGGTACGCTTGGCCGCGAGATCCACGATCGCAAAATCGGCATCGTATCCAACAGCGATCCGCCCCTTGCCCGCTATCCCGAAGATTCGTTGTGGGCCGGCTGAAGTGAGGTCGACCAGACGTTCCAACGAAAGCCGACCCTTGTTCATGTGATCGAGTAGCAGCGGTAGCGAGGTCTGAACCCCCGGTATGCCTGACGGGCTCGCGGGATACGGGCGTTGCTTCTCCTCCGTCGTATGCGGTGCATGGTCGGAGCCAAATACGTCGACGACCCCATTCTGAATCGCCGCCCATAGTCCTTCAAGGTGGCGTTCATCCCGCACAGGCGGGTTCATTTGAGCAAACGCACCGAGGCGCTCATAGCAGTCGGGGGCTACAAGCGTGAGATGGTTCAGTGTCACCTCGACCGTTACCAAGTCCTTGTGCTCGGCAAGAATATCCATCTCGTCAGCAGAGGAAATATGCAGCACGTGGACCCGACGACCGGCCAAGCGAGCGAGCTTGACGAGTCGTTTGGTCGCCTTCACAGCCGATTCCACGTCCCTCCAATGCGGATGGGCAACCGGACCGTCGGCATCAATCGCGATCGGCTGACGCTCGACCAACCGGTCCTCGTCCTCGGCATGTACCGAGACCCGACGCGTTCCGTTGGCTAACACGGCCATGATCACCTCATCATCTTTGGCGAGCAAAGTCCCGGTCGAACTTCCCATGAAGATCTTCACCCCAGCGCAACCCGGCAGACGCTCAAGCTCGGCCAGCAGATGTGCGTTCTCGTGGTTGCCGCCCATGAAAAAAGCGTAGTCGCACCAAGCAGTGCGCGAAGCGATGTTCAATTTTTGATTTAACGTGGCTTCGTCCAGAGTCAGCGGGCTAGTGTTGGGCATCTCGAATATCGCTGTTACTCCGCCCTTAATTGCGGCCTTGGTGCCGTGAGCAATATCCTCCTTGTTCTCAAGTCCCGGCTCGCGGAAATGCACCTGGGTGTCGATGACGCCAGGCAAGACCGTCAGCCCCGCAGCGTCGAACGTCTCCCTCGCAACGGCCCTTCCGAGCGCGCCAAGGGACACGACCTTCCCGCCACGCACCCCGATCTCGGCCTCCACCAGTCCACATGGCATCATTACCTGGCCATTTCGGATGACGAGATCGTAACTCTCGCACATTGTCATGCACTCCAAACAAACGTTCCATCAGGAGTTGGCAAGATGGACCGAATTGGCGGTTAAGGCTAGTGGCATGAGGCAGGATCCCGCTGCGCCCCTTTTAATGACCAAAATCTAAAGGTTCTCGCCCTTCAACTGCTCACGGATCTGTTCGATGTGGTGCTGGGCGCCAACAAACTGGGGGTGAATTTCCAAGGTTTTCTCAAAGGCCTTAAGCGCACTTTCCGGCCTCTCAATTGCCATGTAAATGAGGCCGAGGCCAGAGAGTGCGCCGAAATGCCTTGGTTCTAGCGCTAGCGTGCGCTTGATATCGCGAACCGAACCCTCATGATCCCCCATAAGATACCGAACCGTTGCACGTTTATTCCAGCCCTCGGCAAATTTTGGTGCCCGCTCGACCACGTTGCCGAAGACTTCGTGCGCGTTTTTGTAATCGCGGGAGGCCAAAAACTCACCGCCGGTGCGCATTAGAGCCGAGATTTCCTGGTCCGGGTGCTGGGTCCAAATCGACCAGATAATACGCTCGGCATAGAAGCCCTCCCCCACATTCGTCGCCACCTCGAGCAAGGCGAAGAGCGACGGTAGCCGGGGGTCGTTCTGGTCAGCCTGAATTGGACGGGTTCCGCCGACTAGAACAAGACAAATCAGGATGAGGCTAAAGATCGTAGGCATGTCAGTAGTATGAAAGCGGTGGCATGATCCGCCAAGTCCGAGCGTCATCGGCTGCGGGGATCACGATGAGAAACAAGTGCTTCCGGCATCGGACCGCCAGTCGCCCAATCCAGTAATTCGACGGTGTGCACCACGGGCACATCCGAAGCAGTGGCGAGCTGAACAATGCAACCTATGTTCCCAGCGGCAATGATTTCAGGTCTAGTGGAACGGATATTTGCGAGCTTCCGCTCCTTCAAATGTTCAGAAATTCCAGATTGCAAGATGTTGTACGTGCCTGCCGAACCACAGCACAGGTGTCCCTCCGGCACATCCGAGACAATAAAACCTGCGGACCGAAGTAAGGCCTGCGGCAGTGTCGTGATTTGTTGACCATGCTGCATCGAACAAGCCGAATGATATGTCACCGCCCGCCCTGGCTCCACCAAAGGCTCACCGAGACCCAGTTCCTTGATCACCTCGGTAATATCTCTTGTGATCGAGGAAATATGTGCAGCCTTTGTCGCATAAGCCGGATCCTCGCGCAGCATCCAACCGTAGTCCTTCACCGTGGTCCCGCAGCCGGAAGCGTTTATCACCACCGCATCCAGGCCGCCCGATACCGCCTCACTATACCAAGCATCGATGTTGGCCCGAGCTGCAGAAAGCGATGGGGACCCTTTACCCATGTGATGTTGTAATGATCCGCAGCACCCCGCGCCCTTGGCGATCAACACCTCGACCCCTTGCCGCGTCAGGAGACGAACCGTCGCTTCGTTAATCGATGGCGAAAGAACTTGCTGGGCGCATCCAGTCATCAATGCCATCCGTGCCCGCATGCGGCCCGCAGTTGGAAACGTTTGGGGACGGTCAAACGGGCTAGGTGGATGTATCGCAGATGGCGCCAGTGTCAACATTGCACCAACGGCTCCCCCAAGCCACTTCCGGACCAGCGGAGCGAATGGCTTCATGAATTGAGCGCCTACCAACGCCAGCCGGAAGAGATTCGGTGATGGAAGGACTAGAGCAAGCACGGCGCGCAGAAAACGGTCCAGCAATGGCCGATGAAAAGTGTCCTCAACCCGTTTGCGGGCCGAATCGATCAGATGCATGTAGTGTACGCCTGATGGGCAAGTTGTCATGCAGGCGAGGCATGAGAGGCAGCGGTCAATATGCTTGGCGACCTGGGCGCCGGCGGGCCGGTTATTTTCGAGCATATCTTTGATCAGATAAATTCGTCCCCTGGGGCTGTCCAACTCATCACCCAGGAGCACGTAAGTTGGACAAGTCGCGGTGCAAAACCCGCAGTGTACACAAGACCTTAGGATTCCCTCAGACGCCTGAATTTCCGGATCAGCAAGTTGGGCAAGCGTGAAATTTGTCTGCATAGACTTCCTCTCAGAGCCCCGCCCTCATTCGCCCGGGGTTAAGCACGCGCTTGGGATCAAAACTGTCCTTCACCCTGCCGGACAAAGCGGCCATCGGACCTGTCTGAGGCTGGAACACGGGCACCGAAGCCCGAACATTAGCCGGAGCCCGAACCAACGTGGCATGACCACCGAATCCCGCGATTGCACTGCGAACCGCCAGCGCATCGGCACCCCTAGTAGGCGGCAGTGAAAGCCAGATGAGGCCCCCTGACCAATCATAGAAAGCGTGGACATCAAGATCTCGGGACAGCATCGCAACAACCGCGTGGCCGGAGGCCGGTGGCACAGACAGCCGCCAGATCACCCTATTAAGGGGTTCAGCCAGATAGGTGGCGTCCCGCACCTCATGCCAGAACACGGCCGAGTTCCGACTATGCAGTTCCTCAAGGCTGCCAAAACCAGCCAATTCCTCACGAAGCTCACGGCAGCGCTGCTCAACCGATGGTCCAAAGCCCTCGAGACGCAAAGCGGTGATCGCGCACCCCGCGTCATTAACGTAAGGGACCACCGATGCCACCGCGATATCGGCCGGCAAATGTGCCGCACCAGCGACTTCATGCGCGCTATTCATAGCCCTAGACATGGCAGCGGTAGCAGTCGCGTCGTCGAGACCGGCCACCAATACGGTATAGGTCTTCTCGGGCGCGGGCAGGACCTTGAAAGTGAGCTCGGTCATCACCGCCAATGTGCCAAACGAGCCAGTAATAAGTTTAGAGAGGTCGTAGCCAGTTACGTTCTTGACCACACGACCACCAGACTTAAACGGATCACCTCGTCCGGACACCGCGTTGAAGCCTAGCAGATGGTCACGCGCGGCTCCCGCCTTAATCCGGCGGGGCCCCGAGAGATTGCATGCAAAGACCCCACCGATCGTACCCCTATCCGCGGGTTGGCCGAATATGGGGCCCAGATTCATCGGCTCGAATGCAAGCATCTGTTTCTTTGCCGCCAAAAGGCCCTCTATCTGGGATACGGGCGTCGCGGGTTTTGCCGAAAGAACCAGCTCCTCCGGTTCATAGAAATTGACGCCAGATAGCCCGGAGAGATCCAACGTGTGTTCAGCCTGGAACGGCCGACCCAAATCACGTTTGGAGCCTGTACTAACAATGTCCAACGGTGCCTCAGCTTTTATTGCCCAGACGACAGCATCGAGAACCTGGGCTTCATCTATAGGTTTAATTGTCGAGGACATTATCGCGCGGTTTTCTAAAATCTTGGAATATCCGGGAATGGCAACTGCCCTTCGTGGACGCGCATCCGGCCCAACTCCGCGCAGCGGTGAAGTTGCGGAAACACCTTACCAGGGTTAAGTAGCCCTTTAGGATCGAAGGCGCATTTGACACGCTGCTGCTGGTCGAGGTCGACCCTGGTGAACATCTCGCCCATCAGGTCTCGTTTCTCGACGCCGACGCCATGCTCACCAGTGAGCACACCGCCTAACTCGACGCAGGCCTTCAAAATATCGCCTCCGAAGGCTTCGGCTGCCTCAAGCTGCCCCGGCTGATTAGCGTCGAACAGAATCAGAGGGTGCAAATTTCCATCGCCCGCATGAAATACGTTGGCGACGCGCAACCCGTGCTTTATAGACATCTCGCTCATGCGACGGAGGATCTCGGGCAACATCTTCCGCGGAATAGTGCCGTCCATGCACATATAGTCGGCGGCTATTCGTCCCACGGCCGGAAAGGCTGACTTGCGTCCGGCCCAGAAAGCGTTGCGCTCCTCCTCGTTCTCGCTCACTCTGAGTGAGGTCGCACCATTGGCCTCGGCAATTTCTCGCACCCGACCGATGAGGTAGTCGACCTCGACCTTCGGTCCGTCGAGCTCGACGATCAACAATGCGGCGGCATCACGCGGATATCCGGCGCCAACAAAATCCTCAGCGGCATTGACTGCCGGGTTGTCCATCATTTCCATTCCGCCAGGGATAATCCCAGCACCGATCACCTGCGCGACGCAAGCTCCGGCCGCCTCGCTAGACGCGAGACCAACGAGAACGGCACGCGCGGTCGATGGTTTCTTCAGAATACGAACTGTCACCTCAGTCACCACGCCCAAAAGACCCTCTGAGCCGGTCATTAATCCGAGTAGATCGTAGCCTTCAGAGTCCAAATGCTTTCCACCGATACGGATCACCTCACCCTGGATGGTAACCATCTCGATGCCGAGCACGTTGTTGGTGGTTAGACCATACTTCAGGCAATGCACGCCGCCAGAGTTCTCAGCGATATTGCCTCCGATTGTACACGCGATCTGGCTAGAGGGGTCGGGGGCATAGTAAAAGCCTTCTTGCTCCACTGCATGGGTTATCCCGAGATTTGTTACGCCGGGCTGGGCCACCACGGCACGATTCTCGAAGTCGACATCGAGTATCCGGTTAAACTTGCCAAGACCAAGCAGCACCGCGTCCGCAAGAGGCAGGGCACCGCCAGAAAGAGAGGTGCCCGCCCCCCTTGGCACAACCTTGATGCCTTCGGCATGGCAATAGGTCAGGATCTCAGATACTTGCTTGGTGGTTTGCGGCAGCACCACGATCATCGGCATCTGGCGATAGGCGGTAAGTGCGTCGGTTTCATAGGCGCGCATCTGTTCTTCCTGCGCAATTACACCCTCACCTTCAACGATCGCTCGCAATGCGTTGACTATCAAGTCCCGGCGCTCTAGTACCGACTGGTCGGGTTTTGGCATCAGCATCGCTCAGTCTCCCAGCCACGATGAGGGCTGGACCAGACTATCACAACCGTTTTAGAGCGCGAGACGTGGACGCAAAAAAAGCGGCGCGTCAAGGGACGGCCGCCCAGATCCTGGAGACGGTGTATATCAGCCCTGGCGAGCCTTCATGCGCGGGTTCACCTTATTGATCACGTAGACCCGACCTTTGCGACGCACCACGCGGCAGTTCCGGTCCCGGTTTTTTAAGGTCTTGAGCGAATTTGCAACCTTCATGATCTTCTCGCGTCCACCACCTGTCTCGAACGGCGCGGGACCCTACTGAGGTCGGGCGCGAATGTCAACCAAAGTGACATCAAATCCGTTCTTTCACTAGCCGACATTCGAACCAGCCACCATTATATGGACGACGTAATAACAGGACCTGCTCAGTTTTCGAGGCAGCCGCGCAAATTTTAACTGGGCTTGAGCACGGTCTTGGGCCCAATAGACAGCTTGCCACGTCGTTCACGCTCAAACCAAGCAACGCGGTCACGCACAGGCGCGCTCCTTATTTATCCGATATGCTTATTTGTTCAAACGCTAAACAATTTAATTTTTGCATTGTAAGCAAGTTCAGATGTCTGGAGTAGTGCAACCTAAATATCAGAACCTGGCCCACCATTCCCAACACCGGTGGTTGTCTGCGCTGGTGCCTGCTTCCGCTAGTGTCGATTGAACGATCGTTCTTTGATCTCCCAACAAGGCTCTCTATAAGCCGAGGTAGCAATCAAATCAGGGTACCATCTTATGCATCCATCCAGCGGTTCCCCGTCCCGGGCCAAGGGACTAACCCTCGGAATTTTGGGTGTGCTCTTCCTATCACCGGATACACTCATCATCCGCTTAGTCAATACTGACCCCTGGACATTCATCGCCTGGCGGGGAGCGTTTACTTGCGCGGGCATGCTAATCATTCTGTTACTGCAGTACCGCCTGGCGGTTTTCGCCAAAACCTACGCAATCGGTTGGATCGGCGTGCTGATCGCGGTGATCTTCGCGTTCAATAATATTTTCTTTCAACTCTCGGTACAAAGCACCGCAGTTGCCAACACACTAGTTATCATCGCCACCGCACCACTCTCTGCTGCTTTGTTTTCAATCGTCTTCCTGCGAGAGAAGATCCCTTTGCGCACTTGGGTAGCTATTCTTTTGGCTACACTCGGAGTCGCAATTGTTTTCATTGGCGACCTCGCGCCGGGTGATCTGTTCGGGAATTCAGCAGCACTTGTTGCAGCGATTGGCCTTGGTATCCATTTCGTGTTGGTACGCCTCGCAACACCGACCGATATGACCCCGGCAGTCGCAATAGCGGGGGTGTTGATGTGTCTGATCGGTATTACTATCACGCCAGATCTTTACCTGCGTCCAAGTCAGTTAGGATATCTCGTTCTTCTTGGTGTCATCCTTTTGCCCGTATCCTTCGCCCTACTGACGCGCGCGCCACAATACCTCCCAGCACCCGAGGTGAGCTTGATCCTTCTGCTGGAAATGATCCTTGGGCCACTCTGGGTCTGGTGGGCGGTCCAGGAACGGCCCGCGCTTCCAACCTTAATTGGTGGAGGACTGATCGTCATTGTCCTCACCGTTCACGCGATAATCGGGCTTCGTACACTATCGAAAAGAAGCGGACGTCCGGCCAATACCCCAGTAAACTGAATTTATGAAGCAATCGACCTTGGAACAAGCATCATGCGCATCGTAGATGCCCACCACCATTTTTGGGATTTAGAGCGGAACTACTATCCCTGGTTGTCCGATCATCCAGAGGTAAATTTCTTCCTCGGTGACTATTCGGCCCTGAAATCCAACTACCTGCCCGCAGACTATCGTCGGGACGCCAATGGCTTCGAAATTGTTGCCACGGTTCATGTCGAAGCAGAATTTGACCGTAAGGCACAGGTTGCCGAAACCGCCTGGTTGCATGACCTCGCCGCCGCCGAAGCCCTGCCAAGCGTGGTGGTAGGGCATGTCTGGCTCGCCAACGACAACTGCGAGGAAGTATTACACGGCCACATGGCCTACCCTTTGTTCCGGGGCGTGCGATCAAAACCCGTCACGTCTTTAAATCCCAAAACGATGCGACCAGGTACGCCGGGCACAATCCAGGATCCAAAGTGGCGCGAAGGACTGAGGTTACTTGAGAAACTTGGCCTCACCTACGATCTGAGGGTGCCATTCTGGCATCTGCGTGAGGCGGCAGACGCGGTCGGCCCGCACAGCAACCTCAAAGTCGTGGTCAACCACACCGGATTTCCCTGGGACCGCAGCGACCCCGGCATAGCAGCCTGGCGGGAAGGTATGTGTGCCATCAGTGCATGCCCCAACGTACATCTAAAGCTCTCGGAACTTGGCCTCAAAGACGCACTTTGGACAGTCGATAGCAACCGACGCGTGATACGTGAAGCGGTGGAGATCTTCGGGATCGATCGCTGCATGTGGGCGTCCAACTTTCCAGTCGCCCGATTGCGGGTTGAATATAGCGAACAAATCGAGGGGATACTCGAGATCCTTTCTGACCTGTCCAGCGAGGAAATCGACAGAATATTTCGACAAAATGCCTCCGCATTTTACAGAATCGGAATTGTTTGACAGAAGAACACCGGCGTTACCACCCTGGCCGATAGATCCCGTAACCTAGTCGACGCGGATTTCAACATTATCCGCTACCCTCTTAACAGCACTTCGGACCAAGGGGAGACCATGAGCGCAAATTTCCTAATGAACCTTCGACCCTGGAAAGTGGTCACAGGCGAACGTTCAGTCGTCGTCCATATCCGCACCGAGGGGTTGACGCCGCGATGGCGGGCGCAGACACAGAAAGAGAAGCGGCAACAACAAGCCATGGCAAGACGTATAGGCGCAGCCATGTTACGCGTGCCCCCGAGCGCTATCGAGCGGGTTGAGATTCCGCGTTAAAAGAACACCTCCACGACGCCTAAAGTCACAGCGTAACGCATCGTTTTACCAACCGCGACGACAGGCAGGAAAATCACTAGCGGCACCCGTAGCATCCCCGCCGCTAGGGTTAGCGGATCACCGATGAAAGGTAGCCAAGCTAAAAGCAGCGACCAGACCCCGAACCGATTGAACCATCGACTGGCCCGATTTAGGGCGACCGGGGTAACGGGAAACCATTTGTGGTCACGCCAGTGCAGAAGAAAACGTCCTAGCAACCAATTAACTACAGAGCCAAGCGTGTTTCCGGCACTCGCAAAAAATAATAGAGCGAAATGGTCCGCGGTGGCATCAATTGCTACCCGAGCCAACACAGTCTCGGAAATACCCGGGACCAGTGTCGCCGAAAAGAAAGCCGACGAGAACACAGCCAATAGGTCCAAGGGAACCGCCAAGATTAAGCAAAGAACGGCGCGCCGTTCCGCGCCCGCTGCAAGTTGGCCCACCCCCTGGAGAATACACAAGTCAAGCCGGGCCTCGAATCATCTGCTCTTCTCGGGCACTCGGCATCACATCCGACCCAGCTGGCCCTAGCGGGAAAATTGGGCGCCATGAAATTGGTGCCGACACCCGACACCGTATGACCCCACATGATTTTACGAGTGTCCAAATAACTCTTATCATCGCAGAGTACGATACGATTTTCGAAAATCGGCATCGGCACGCCAGCGTCGCATCAACTTAACGATCGCTTGGCCACAACCACACATGATATGAATTCCAAACATGGTGCCTGTTTTTTGGTGACAAGCCTACGACCTAGGACATCGTGCTGCAATGGCCTGAAAGTTCCTTTTTTCTTCAGTGCCGTCATGCAAGCCGCTATCTTACCCCCTGATTTCGACAGGCCCACCATCCGGAGGCAACCCATGAGAGCCGATCTTCAACAGAACCGTACAGATCTTGCCTGCGCACTTCGCTGGGCTGCACGACTAAACTTGCACGAAGGTGTGGACAATCATTTCTCACTCGCGGTGCCAGACGACGACGGAGTGATGCGCGGAAACCGCTTTTTGATCAATCCCTACGGCTGGCACTGGTCAGAAATCACCGCATCCTCACTTGTCCTTTGTGATTCAGGCGGCTCTGTTCTAGAGGGTGAAAACGACGTTGAGGACACCGCCTTCTTCATCCACAGTCGTATCCACATGGGAGCCCCGCACGCAACCTGTGTGCTACACACCCACATGCCCTACGCCACGTCAATCACATTGCTGGAAGAGGGACGACTTGAGATGATGGAACAAAATGCTCTCCTGTTCGATGGTCGCATCGCCTATGACGATGACTATGAGGGATTAGCCCTAAGTGCCGACGAAGGGGATCGCCTTGCCCGCAAGATTGGCAACAACTCGATCCTATTCATGGCCAGCCACGGTATCGTCGTCGCCGGACCAACAGTCGCTGATGCCTTCAATGACCTCTATTATCTCGAGCGCGCTTCTATGTTCCAAGTCATGGCCAAGAGCCAGGGCGGCAAGCTCAGGACAATCCCCAAACGGGTGCGCGAAGCAACCCATCAACAGGTCCTGGCCGAAGCCCCAAAGATCGCCGACCGTCATTTCACAGCGCTACGCCGCGTGCTCGATAGGGTCGAGCCGGACTACCGGCACTGAGGTTAATTCAGAAGAGCGCTGCCTGGAGATCACGGATGAGTTCGTCCGTATCCTCTACGCCGCACCAGAGTCTGAACAACCCATTGCGGAGCGCCATTCCAGTGCGAATCTCCGACGGCACTGAGGCAAAATGCATTAGCACCGGATGCTCGACCGAGCTGACGAGACCAAGCGGCCCCTCCAGCCTTTCAAATAACGCTAAACGGTTCAAAACCTGCTCTGCGGCATGGAGCCCACCGTCACGTACAAAAGAAAGCACACCGCCCCTGTGGGGATGATAAACCGCCTTGACGTTCGGATGGTTCTCCAACATCGCGGCAAGCCGTTCGGCATTCTCAGCCACTCTCTCCATACGAACTTGCAAAGTCGCGAGCCCAATCGCAGCCAACACCTGGTGATCAACAGACATGGCAGTGCCAAGACCTACCCGTTGGAATCCAAGTTTGTCGATAAGAAATTCGCGCTCCGGCCCAAGTATGACCGCGCTCCCCGCATTTCAGGCGCGAGGATTACGTGCGTACCCTTATCCAATAGATCCAGAACCGCCCCCACCGCAGTTTGGCCAGAAATAAAGGTACAGGCTGCCGCCCCGTGCTCAAGCGCGGCGAGACCGATCTCCAATTCGCTTTGGTCTACATAAGCGGACGAGCCGGATGATTGCGAATTCATTGTGTAAGACCTTTAAGGTAAATGCGGACCCAACTCTTTAGCTATCCGCGGGCTACTGAGCTTGAATTATCAGACAATACGTGCCGCTAACCACATTAAAGGGCGGAGTTACCCGAACTTTGAACGCATTAAAACGCGGCTCGATCAGAAACGGACCTAGACCTAGACCTCGATCCTATGGTCGACACTAGTGATACTGCAACAGGGGTTGATGGTTTGATTGGGGAAGTACGTAAAAGGAACGGCTAGAACAACTGCGACCCAAAAATCGTTCTGATCTTCACCCAGAACGATATCTACCCACACTATATTCGGGCGGGAAAGGCCATTTAAGCTTTCTGACGGCCATACTGGGGGCTAATGTGTCGTATTATCGTCTAAGGTTCGGTCGGTTACGATCTTAGATTTGATACGATCTTTGCACGTAACTACAGGTTTCCAGTTAACCGCCTACCTGTTTTCCAAGCCATGACCTTGTCAGCCTTAAGGCGCCTTACTCAAACTAAGCCACACCGGGGGCCTATCCGGCTAGGGGGGCCGGTTAGTCATTCTAGGCAAGCCGATAGAAAATCTCTATTCATCTGTCTAGAGGCCCAAATATGGATGGATAGGAGAAGTATCGTTGTTCTATCATAGCATGGCT
>PBMU01000036.1 GCA_002722775.1 Rhodospirillaceae bacterium | reverse complement strand
GCGCGCGCCCAGGTGATCGACCATCAAGCTAATGAACTCCCGCCGTTCCGCAGTCGCCAACAAGCCCGCTAGTGCATCGCCCAGTTCTGGGTCACCGGCCGAAACGAATGTGCTATTGTTAGGCCCATACCGATGGCCTTCAGCTAAGGAGGCGTCTGGCGGCATACTCAGAAGAAGTGCGCCATAGGCGCTCTCGGGAAAAATGTCTTTCATTATGGAATAAGTGTAGGGG
Organism: Rhodospirillaceae bacterium; assembly: GCA_002722775.1. Classification (GTDB taxonomy): domain Bacteria; phylum Pseudomonadota; class Alphaproteobacteria; order Thalassobaculales; family Thalassobaculaceae. Next base: position 19,410 of record PBMU01000036.1, on the reverse strand, counting down.
GAGAGGCTCACAGAATTCCTGGAGAAAGCTTCTGCGAGATGGGAGAGCGCACTGGACCAACCCGTCGTTTCATTTGGACCCCGCTGAGCCTTGAAGACATACTTCTGTTCAAGGTCCTCATGCAGGCGAGACACGCGAATTCTATGCAGCAATGGAACTGCACGAACTCGGTCTGAGATGTCCAACACTACCTGCTCCGCGTCATCCCAAAAACCTAGGCGATATCGACATTGCCCAAGTAAGTAACGCGTTTCGTCTGTCGCGCGCCCGGCAGCTACGACCTGCTCGAACTGTTCCGCAGCAAGATCAAAATTCAAGGAGGCCATAAACGATTTGCCCAGGGCCTCTTTTTGGCCATTATCAATCTCCGCACCCACATCGTCCAGCATACCTCCGACGCCTTGCTCGAGACTTCGAGTGTGGTGGGCTACTTGACCCTGGACAGGAAACAAATCGACGAACACAGGATCCTCACCGTGTTTGGCCATTCGGTACCATGCCGAATAAAACGCGCATTGGTCCAACCGCCAGACCGCTCCTCCTGAAAGCAGGATATCTGCCATTTGACGAGCTGCTGTTCCTAGCCACGCCAACGCCGGTGGCGAACGATCCGCCGAAACCGTTCCCGCGCTAAACCTGCTCCAAGGAACGCTCGTTTTGTTATTGCATATCGCGAAACCTGCCCAACACGGGTCAGCCGCCACCTGTCGGATGCCAGGCCTCCAGAGGGCGTCCAGATCGACTAGAACGATGCGCTCGTATCGATTCTCCTGAAGGAACTGATAAGCTCGACAGAACCTAATCGACGAATAGTAGGCCGCGCTGTTGCTGGCCGCCGCCCGTGAACCTTCAGGGCACTCGACAGTCAAAGCGCAGTCGTGCTCTTTGGCAAAGGCTAGAATCCTCTCGTCATCGACCGGGTCAATCACGTGAAGATGCACACTGGGCCGATCGTTTAGAGACAAGTTTCTCAATAAGATCTCGTAATAAGCCTCAAAATAGGCTTGATCCATCGCTATCATTACGGTGTTGCCCGCGCTCACCGGCTCCAGAAGCCAACGCACCGGCTTAAGCTTGGTGATAGGGTCATCCCGCTCTAGGTTCTCGTGATAAGCGACGTCAAATCTCATCATCTCCGCGGTTGTCGCACGAAGATTACCGCCGACGTCGTCTCTCGTCTCTCGCGCGAGCGCGGAAAAGAACTCGTCGGCCTGTTCACCGTGCCCCATGCAGGCCTCTCGAAAACCAGCAACGCGCAAACGATCGGCTTCGTTAAGAGGGGCCATCTCCGGCGCTTCGGAAAGAAACTCCCCAGCCAAATCTGAGAGACCCGCATTCATTAGCCAGTACGCGGCTTCGATCCAGGCCTTTCTCAGAGACGCGCCCTCCACGAAAGACGAATATGACGCCGCCTCTCGCACCAACTTTGCAGACCTGCGAACCAAGCCCTGCTTAGCGAGCATATGCGCAAAATTAATCGCTAGGGTGAATTCACCCAGGCAGGCGCGGCAAAGTTCCTCGACGCAAGAGTTGAAATCCCTACCGCCCGTGAATTTTGCCAGGTCGGTCTGAGCCCATAAAAGGCCATGAAAATTCGCACGTGCGTCAGGTTGAGACCGGCTGACAATCTGCAAACGGGTCAAGGTCCGAAGGCTTTCTAGCGCACTGTCGGACTTGTCTTGGACGACGAAGACCTGCTCCATATCAAGCGTCGATCCTGGGTTCAGGACTTGGCCACGACGCGCGGCATCCCACGCACCCTCATGATCCCCGGTATCGACACGAACAAACGAAGCAAACCGATGGAAGTCCGGATACCCCGGGTCCACTTGGACCCCGCGCGACACGGCCCATTTCATGCCCAGAACATCATCCAGCGCCTTCAATATGACCAAATGTTGATGAATAGAAGGCACGATTCCGGGTGCCAAGATCTGGGAACGTCTTATCGCCCGTTCAGCTCTGTGTGGGCGGCTTTCAGTGGCGGCAGCGAGCCTAGCCTGCAGGTAATGAGCGGCAGGCAGGTCAGGGGCACGTGCAAGCAATTGCCCAATGACTTCATTAGCCGTTTCGGTGCTTCCTGATACAAGGGCTTTAGTAGCGCGTTCTGCAAGTTCCCGGAGGGAAACGGTGTTTGGTGGGGTTTGGATCAAGTTCACTACCTGTGCATTTATCGGATGATACGATTGCCACGATTGTACTCCAGCACGCCCACTATCAACCAGCCACCAGCGTGCGTGACAAGGCGTCGCGCCAACCCTCAACTAAGCGCGTTCTACTTGCTTCTTTCATCGACGGGATAAAACGCCGCTCCCGTGCCCAGCTCCCCGCGAAATCGTCGCGTCCAGGCCAGACGCCTGCGGCCGAGCCAGCGAGCCACGCAGCACCCAACGCCGTGGTCTCAAGCACCCCGGGGCGGTCAACCGAAACCCCCAGGATATCAGCGAGACGCTGCATCGCCCAGTCAGATTCCACCATTCCCCCATCGACCCGCAGAACGGTGTCGCCGGAACCCTCATTCCAGTCACTGAGCATTGCATCCAAGAGGTCCAATGTCTGATATGCCACGCTCTCGAGGGCAGCGCGCGCAAACTCGGCGGGTCCGCTGTTGCGGGTCAGCCCAAAAATGGCGCCCCGTGCGTCGGGGTCCCAATGCGGCGCGCCAAGCCCCGTGAAGGCGGGCACCATATAGACCGACTGCGCCTCGTCCGCACAACCAGCGAGCTCACCTGACTGAGCGGCATGATTGATAATACCGAGTCCGTCGCGCAGCCACTGGACCGCTGCGCCAGCAGCGAAAATCGAACCTTCCAGAGCATAGGTGGTCTCTCCGTTTAAACGATAGGCGATGGTGGTAAGCATTCGGTTGTTGGAAGTTATGAAATTCCCTCCGGTGTTTAGAATCGCAAAACATCCGGTGCCATAGGTCGACTTAATCATGCCCGGTTTAAAACAAGCGTTTCCAATAGTCGCCGCCTGCTGATCACCTGCTACGCCCCGGATAGAAACTGCAGCGCCGAGTATGGCCGGATCGGTGGTTCCGAATTCATCGGAACAGTTGCATACCTTGGGCAAAACTGCAGCTGGGATATCGAGAATACCTAGCAACTCTTCGTCCCATTGGTTCTCTCGAATGTCGTAAAGAAGTGTGCGGGAAGCGTTGGTAGCGTCTGTGGCATGAACGGCACCTGCAGTTAATTTCCAGATCAACCAGGAGTCGACGGTACCAAAGCAAACAGATCCAACATTGGCCTGGGTTCTAAGGCCCTCTATATTATTGAGAAGCCAGGCAAGCTTTGTCCCCGAGAAATACGGGTCGAGCAACAGACCTGTCTTTTTAGTGAAGATCTGTTCCAAACCACGCTCCTTCAGCCCCTGGCACATTTCGGCGGTGCGACGGTCCTGCCAAACGATCGCCCTGTGCAACGGCGCACCAGTCAACCGGTCCCAAACCACCACGGTCTCTCGCTGGTTGGTTACGCCGATGGCGGCAATATCGGCGACAGTGAGATCCGCGTCGATAATTGCGGCCTGGGCTGTCGCGATCACGCTGTCCCAGATTTCCTCAGCATCGTGCTCGACCCAGCCATTTTTTGGAAAGTGTTGGACGAACTCACGCTGGGCATTTCCAACCGGTTTTTGGCCAGAATCGAAAACGATGGCACGCGAGGACGTGGTCCCCTGATCTATGGCCAGCACATTCCCGCTCATGTCGTCTGTCTCCCACCCAGAACCTACGCAGCACCCGTCTGCCAGCAACAGCAGATCCGTTCCGCTTCAATCATCCCGCCGAAGCATTGGATTGCCTGACTGTAGTCTTAATTATCAGGCCAATTACCCTGCCCGTGCGACAGGATCTGCCCATCCATTGAGTTAGCTCCAATCATGCTGCTAAACCCTCCGAGGTAAATTTAGTCCATAAAGATTCCCTCAATCCTGACAACTGCAAATATCTCTCCTCATATCCACAACAGTCAGGCGCTCATTGTCTCAAATTTCGGTAAACGAAGCTTGGTGCCAGAGCACAACAAATTCTAAGTGACGGTTCTTATATGTCCGTCCAGTGCGTTGAAGCACAAAAATCGCTCCAGAGCTTCGACCTCAGCGACAGACAAACGCAAACCCAGCTTAGTGCGCCGCCATAACACATCCTCAGCTGTGATGGCCCATTCTCGACGCCTCAGGTGACGGACCTCCGCCTCGGTCAGACCAGCGCCGAAATATTTACCCAGCTCCTTGAGAGAGCGGGCAGCACCCAAGATTGTGCGGGCGTCGGTTCCGTACCGGGCGATGAGACATTCTGCGTCGGAGCGCGGTAGGAACGGATAAAGAGCAAGTAGGGCGTCTATCTGTTCGTCAATACCATTGACCGCGAAATTACCCCCTGGCAGCGGCGACCGCGACGTCCATGCCTCACCCTTAGTGCCTATCGCGGCGCCTACCTTGTTAAGCACAGCTTCCGCCAGGCGACGGTAGGTGGTGATCTTGCCACCAAAGATGTTCAGCAAGGGCGGACTGGCATGATCGTCGCCTCGATCGAGTTGAAGAACATAGTCACGGGTTGCCTCCTGCGCCTTGACAGAACCGTCGTCAAACAGCGGGCGCACGCGACTAAAGGCCCAAACCAAGTCCGCCGGAGAGACCTTCCGCGCGAAATACTCATTGACTGTGCTGCATAAATAATCTACTTCGCCATCGGTAATCAGCGCCGCACCAGGATCACCACGGTATTCGGTGTCAGTAGTCCCTATAAGAGTAAATTCCTGCTCATAAGGGATCGCGAACACGATGCGGCCGTCCCCATTCTGCAAGATGTAGCAGCCTCCATGGTCGAAAAGCTTTGGCACCACTATGTGGCTCCCTTGTACCAAGCGTAAAACGCGACCGGATACGCCATAGTGTTCGCCCGACGCAATCGAATGGACCTGGTTCACCCAAGGACCGGTGGCGTTAATAACCATGTGCACGCAGTGCTCGGTGGTAACGCCGTCCGCTCAGTGGTGATGACCCAGCATGCACTGTCGCGGCGCGCGGCGATCACCTTGGTCCGTGTCGTCACGAAGGCGCCATGGCCTGCCGCGTCCCGAGCATTCAAAACCACCAGACGCAAACCATCAACCCAACAGTCAGAGTATTCAAAGCCTATGGCATATTCCGGCGCAAGGGGCTTTCCCGACACGTCTCTTTCGAGATGGATCTTGCGCGATGCACTAAGTATCCCTCGACCACCCGGAGCATCGTAAAGAAAAAGGCCTAGACGCAACAGCCACCGCGATCGTCGGCCCTTTTGATGCGGCAAGACAAACCGCAAGGGCCTGATAATATGCGGCGCCATCGTCCAAAGAACCTCCCGTTCAGTCAGCGATTCACGCACCAAACCAAACTCCAAGCGTTCCAGATAGCGCAAACCACCATGAATCAACTTAGTCGAGGCCGAGGAAGTACCGCTGGCAAGATCATTCATCTCGGCTAGCGACACAGAATATCCACGCCCTGCCGCGTCTCGCGCAATGCCGCATCCGTTAATTCCACCACCAATGATGAACAGATCTTGCAGCTTTTGAGTCCTCGCGATGTAGCTCTTTTCTATTTCGTAGAAACCTGGCGTTCTACCCGGTAATCCCGATGTTCCAAGGGACAAATTCGTGGCGACCGAGATCAAGGATTTCACTCTTGGTCTGGCCTCCTGAAGCAACGTAAAGGAAATACTCAAAGATTCGGTGGCCCATCTCGTCTATGTCCGCCTCCCCATCGAGAACAGCGCCACAGTTGATATCCATGTCCTCCTCCATCCGCCTAAACATTCGGGTGTTAGTGGCAAGCTTGATCGAGGGAGTTGGCTTAGCCCCGAAGCACGAACCACGCCCAGTCGTGAAAGCGATTAAGTTTGCCCCGCCAGCGATCTGTCCAGTGGCGGAGACCGGGTCAAAACCGGGCGAATCCATAAAGACGAACCCGTGCTTTTTCACGAGTTCGGCGTATTTGTAAACCTCCATCAAAGGCCCTGTTCCCCCTTTCATCGACGCGCCCAGCGACTTTTCCAATATGTTGGCCAATCCACCCTTTTGGTTACCCGGGCTCACCACGCCGTTGATCTGTACATCACGACCAACCGCATATTTGTCCTTCCACCACCGGATCCGCTCTATCAGCTTCTCACCTATTTCGGTCGTGGCTGCGCGTGCGGTCAGCGTGTGCTCCACGCCATAAATCTCCGGTGTCTCGGACAGGATCCCCGTGCCGCCGTGACTTGAGAGAATGTCGACGGCCTTACCGAGCGCTGGATTTGCAGTGATCGACGAAAACCCATCGGATCCGCCACATTGCAGACCGACCATGATATGGCTCGCCGGCACGGACTTTCGTTCGAGTCGGCTCGCCTGCTCAAGCAATTCCTCGACGATGGCGATACCTTGCTCAATCGTCTTCCGGGTCCCACCGCTTTCCTGCATCACCAAAGTACGCAGTGTCTCAGATGGCTCCAGACCCTGACTCTCGAACAAGCCCCCTACCTGGCAGCGTTCACACCCCAAACCAACCACCAGACTGGCTGCGACGTTCGGGTGCTGGATATATCCAGCCAGTGTCCGGTGCAGCAAATCCATCGGCTCACCAGTTAACTCCATTCCACAACCGGTATGGTGGCTGAAAGCAGCGACCCCATCGACATTCGAGTATTTCGCCAGGCGCTCGGTTGTGAAATGGTCGGCGATGGCGTGTATCACGGTAGCCGAACAGTTCACGGTTGAGACGATAGCGATGAAATTACGGGTGCCTGCGCGCCCATCCGCACGCGCATACCCTTCGAAAGTAGCGCGCCTAGTTTCGGGTAACAAATCTAGGGGCTTGTAGTCCTGTGCATATCGATAATCTCGATCAAACTCGCGGAACTCCACGTTGTGGTTATGTAGCATCGTGCCAGCCGGAAGATCGGATTTCGCGAAGCCGACTGTGACGTTGTATTTTAGGATGGCGTCTCCTTTAGCGATGTCTTGAATTGCGACCTTGTAACCTGGCGGAACGATTTCCCGCGCCACCACATTGCTTTCTGGCAACACCGTTCCAGTTTCGATCTCCTTCAATGCGACTAGAACATTGTCACACGAATTGAGCCGGATTGCCGTTCCAGTGACCTTCTTTTTCTCAAAATTGAGCATGTGACATCTCCCTTAAGGGCGTTCCCACGTAGCCTCGTCAAATTCTTTCTACTGCCGACGGTAGGTCTCTGGTGCGAACCTGGCAAAAGCAGCACCAATCGTAATCAGCAGAAAGGTCGAAAGGAAGAGCGCGGCGTCCGCTCCTTGCATGTCCACGATCAAGCCCAACAGGATCGGGCCCACGACATAGCCGATATCCCCGAGCATGCGAAACAGACTCATCGCGGACGCATTCATGCCCGGCGGAGCCGAATCTGCTGCATACGCAGCAGGCGCAGAACCGCCAATAGACGAGGCTATACCCCAAAGCGCGTTGGCAGTCGCGAACCAGAAGAAAGTGTCTGCCACGGCGAAAACGACGAAGGAGGCCCCGGTCACCAGTGTGGCCGGCACGATCACCGCCTTTCGTCCCCACCGGTCCACCGCCATGCCTGCCGGATAAACTGCCAAAAGCCCTAGTATGCTTCCCACCCCGAGCCCGACACCAATCTCATAGTAATCGAGCCCGACTTTAAAGCTGCCGATGATGGGCACGATATTAAATAAACCGCCGGTGCGGGTCAGCGCGTTGATCAGACCTATCCCACTCACCAGCATAAACCCGATGTTAGTCCAGAGTAGGCGGATCTGTTCGTATAGTGGCGGCAAAGTCTTTCCAGAAGCGTGCTTTGCCTGAGCCAAGTGCCTAGTCTCCCCCACCGCAAACAAAGCCACCGAACCGGCCACAAGGCTCGCCACTGCGCAGAACCAGAATGGTGCTAGCAGCCCATAAGTCTGAGCGAGAACCCCCCCAGGCAACGGACCAACGCCAACCGCGAAGATAAAGCTGCCCTGGTAGATCGCGATCATCCGACCTCGTCGCTCCTTAGTCGTTATGTCGGCCAGCACAACGCTGCCGGTTGTCACCACCATGCCCGCTCCGGCTCCCGCAACGAAACGCGCAATCAGGAACTCCGGGTAGGCCTCGGCATACACACTCCAGAAGTTGCCCAGGGCAGACAGCAATCCACCAATAGCCAGCGCTGGCCGGCGCCCCCACTTGTCGGAGATAAGACCCGATGGAAGGGCCGTGACGAACCGCGCCAAGCCATACACCGCGATGGCCATGCCGATTGCCGTAGCCGACACGCCGAAGGTCTCAGCGTAGAGTGGTAACGATGGTACCATTGCGCCGAAGCCTAGCTGATTAGCGAAAATCAGCACGCACATGGCGATCAAAACACGGCGTTCGAATAGCATGGAATAAAGAAGCAGGCCGTCAGAAAGAGGTCAAACTAGGCTTTACACGGTTCAGCTGGTGGCGTCACGTACTCGGGTAGATTCATTCGTCCCACCCACACCACGCCAGGAAACGCCGTTCGTCACCGTCATGATAATAATGGTTTGGATAACCCAACCCAGGGTTGTTCGCACTGGGCTTGTCGACGGGCAAAGGTAACAAAACATTCAATGCCCCATCCGCATATAGATAATGATTGTGATTTGAGTGACTAGCCTTTGAGGTCCAAACTTGTGTTTGGATTGGCACGTCCCCGAAGAAGCGGCATAGCGCTCGGCACCAACCCCCGCTTCAAGAAGCCTGGATCCGGCGCCTTCGCATCCATAAAATGCATTGCGAGGCCCCGGCGTGGCTGATTAGTAGTGTTGTAGTTGGAGCGGTGCGGGATCAAGCAGTGATGAATCGCAAACCCACCAGCGGGCAACAATGCAGGCACGGCTCCTGTCTCATCGACATCCGTCATAGCGAAGTAGAACCCTTTCTTTTTATCACTATCCCAGAGCTGCTGATGCGCCTCAGCGCGTCGATGGCTCCCAGGCAGGTACCACATGCAGCCATTTTCCTCAGTGACCTCGTCCAAGGCCAGCCAAACACTGATTGTTCGGTCACCATCCACCTCGAAGTAATGGTTGTCCTGATGCCAGTCAATCACACCACCGGTACATGGCGGCTTGTATAGACCTTGATAGTGCACAAGTCGGATGTCCGGGCCGATCACGTTTTCGACCATATCCAACAACCGAGTATCATGGATCAGCATCGAGAAGATCGGGTGTTGCAAATGCGCCGTGCGGATTTGATAGACCTGATAATCTTCATCTTGGTCGCTTCCGGACTGCACATTCTCTAAGCCATTTTCGGTGCGGAGACGTTCGACGGTGTCCATGTAACAGGCCCGCAAGTGATCCAGCTCGGCTTCACCAAGGAAACCATTGACCAGCAGGAACCCCTGTTCTCTAAAGGTCCTCAATTGGGTGGGCTTTAGCCGCATCGATCCTCCATAACGCCCTTTTAATATGATACAGAACGCTACAGATGATAAGTCGGGCTCAAAATCGTAATCCGAGGACAAACTTCTAAGGCGGCAATCCCTTATAGAACCCAAAATGAGAAGCGGTAGTTTCGGTGAGCTCCGCGTGTTCACTCAACGGTTATTGCGGATGGAAGGAACCCCAGTCTAAGGGGTGATGGCGGGCCGAGGAAAACAAGAGCCTCTAAAGCTTCAGTTTTTCGTGCAGAAGTCCCGGGTTCTCGTGGATCTCCGCCGACGTGCCAGACCAGACATTTCGGCCTTTCTCCACGACGTAGTGACGATCGGCGACGCGGGCAAGATCGTTGACATTCTTGTCGATCACCAGGATCGCTTGTCCATCGCGCTTCAGGTTCTCGAGGCAAGCCCAGATATCCCGACGCACCAGGGGAGCCAGGCCCTCAGTCGCCTCATCCAGAATGAGCAGCCTAGGATTGGTCATCAAAGCGCGACCAATCGCCAACATTTGCTGCTCGCCACCGGATAAGAGATTGGCCATAACTCCGAAGCGCGCTTCGAGCGCTGGGAACATGACGAGTATACGATCGACAGTCCAGGGCTCTGATCGGCGCGCCCGATTAGCTGCGGTCGCGATCAGGTTTTCACGCACTGTCAGGTTGGGAAACACCTGGCGACCTTCAGGTACCAGTGCAATACCGGCTTGTCCGATCCGGAAACTAGGCAGCCGGTGGATCTGACGGCCCTCGAAGCGGATCTCACCGCCGCCCACTGGGGTGATGCCGGTAATTGAGTGCACCGTGGTGGTCTTACCCATGCCATTTCGGCCCATCAGTGTGACCACCTCGCGGGCACCAACTTCAAGTGAGAGGCCAAATAAGGCTTGGCTAGCCCCGTAAAAGGTCTCTATTCCAGATACCGTCAACATGCTCAGGCCTCCTCACCGAGGTAAGCGCGGCGCACCTCGAAGTCACCCCGGATCGCTTCCGGTGACCCCGACGCGATAACCCGGCCGTAAACCAAAACCGTGATTCGGTCCGCTAGAGCAAAGACCGCATCCATGTCATGCTCAATTAGAAGAATCGTAGTTTCCTGTTTAAGTCCGCCGAGCAAGACCACCATATCTCGTACCTCCTCGGCACCCATGCCGGCCATCGGTTCATCTAGAAGCAGCAACTTAGGTTTCGCGGCTAGCGCTAGCGCGATTTCAAGTTGGCGGTGTTCGCCGTGAGACAAAGCTCGGACCATCCGGCTGGCCATTTCATCGAGCCCTACCCGTTCGAGTACCTCGATCGCCGGCCCAATGAGCTCGTCCTCGCTCCGCGCGTCAGCCCAGAAACGGTAGGAATGCCCACTTTGAGCTTGTATCGCTAGAATAGCGTTATCGACTACGCTCATGTCGAGCATAAGGCTCGTAATCTGGAACGATCGCGCAATTCCAAGATGAGCCCGTGCGTGAGCCGGCAAACCAGTAATCCTCTGCCCATCGAAATCGATCGCTCCCCCCTCCGGATCAAGTTCTCCCGAGAGCTGCGCAACCAGGGTCGTCTTACCGGCCCCGTTGGGTCCTATAACCGCATGCACCTCTCCCTCGGCAACATCCAAGTCGACATGGTCGATCGCTGCAACACCGCCGAACGTTTTATAGAGGCCTCGCACACTGAGGAGATTTATCGCCATCTAGCGGCCCCTAAACGGTCAATAAAACCCGTAATACCTCCGTGCCAGAACAGAACCACGACGATCAGCAAGGTCCCGAAGATGAGTTGCCAGTATATCGTAATAGCCGAAAGCCATTCCTCAAGGAGCACGAATGCCGCCGCCCCCAAGACAGGACCGAGCAGGGTGCCAGTACCGCCCAAAACCACCATAAAGATAAGTTCGCCAGATGCTGTCCAATCCATCATTTCAGGCGCGATGAAATTGGTGAAATTACCGAGCAGAGCGCCCGCATATCCACAGATCGCACCCGCGATCACATAACAGACCAACCGGTATCGATATGTGTCAAAACCGATCGCCTGCATACGCCGCTCGTTTCCCCGCGCACCTTCGATCACCAAGCCGAAACGAGACCGCATAATCCGGTGCACCAGGTAAAGACTACCGAGCAGTGAGACGAAGATGAAATAATAGAGGCTGTTCGGATCCTGGATGTCGAGCAGGCCAGCGAACTCGCTACGCACGTCGATCACAAGCCCATCGTCGCCCCCATATTCTTCAATGCTGACAAAGGCGAAAAACACCATCTGACTAAATGCCATGGTGATCATGATGAAGTAGACACCTTTGGTCCTTAGGCAAATCAGTCCCGTGACCAACGCGAACAACGCCGAGCACCCGACCGAAAGTGCTATCTGTATGAAACCATTGTAAATTCCATAGTAAGCTGGGATGCCAACACAATAGGCGCCGATACCCAAATAGGCAGCGTGACCAAAGCTGATCATCCCACCGTGGCCCAGGATCAGGTTGAGGCCCACGGCAGCGATGCTGAGAATCATCAACCGATTGGCTAGGTCGAGGTAGAAGATCTGACCAGACCATAAGACGTAACCCGGCAACAGAGCTAGGAACGCAAGCACAGCAATCATCGCATAGGTTCGTGGAGATTGATTCCAACCATCCATGACTCAACGTCCTTTTGGCGGGAAAAGTCCCTCGGGCCTAAATGCTAAAACAGCAGCCATCAGGATGTAGACCAACATGGCCGAGAGCGCGGGGGCCGCTGTCTCAGCATTTTGTGCCGACATTATCAGTTTCAGGAGGGTGTCCAGGAAGGCCCTCCCCATGGTGTCGATCAACCCGACCAACAAAGCAGCGACAAAGGCCCCCTTTATGGACCCGATACCGCCAATGATGATCACCACGAAGGCCACGATGATGATCTCGTTGCCCATGCCTATGCTGGCCTCAGTGATCGGCGCTATCAACATGCCGGCGAGGCCCGCCATCGCCGCACCGGCAGCGAAAACTGCGGTGAACAACGTTTGAATATCGATGCCAAGTGCTGAGATCATGGCCCGGTTGGATGCTCCCGCACGGATCAGCATGCCAGCCCGCGTTTGGCTCACCACAATATAGAGAGCCAGAGCTACCAACAGGCCACAGGAGATTATCATGAGGCGGAAGGTCGGAAAGATGATCCCGGGAAGTATCTCCACTTGACCGTCGAGCACTGCGGGAAGTGGGATCGCCATGCCTTCCGGGCCCCAAACCAACTGGACGGTAGTGTCGAAGCATAAGATCAGTCCGAACGTAGCCAGCACATGGTCCAAGTGGGCTCGTTGATAGAGCCGCCGGACTACGAGGAACTCGACCACCAGGCCCACCAAAGCTGTCGCTGGCAAGGCCAGCAGCACTCCTAGCAGGAAAGAGTCCGTCAGTAGCGTGACAGTCGCACAGATATAGGCACCAACCATGTAGAGCGAACCGTGGGCTAGATTGACGAAATCCATAATCCCAAAAATCAGCGTTAGCCCTGAAGCAAGCAGAAAAAGTAGTACGCCGAGCTGCAGCCCGTTCAATAGCTGACTGATGAAGAGTGTAGGGTCCATGGATTTGGATCTTTTTAATCAGGCGCCGGACCCTACTGCGCCATTGTTCAATAGGCAATGAGAAGGCGCGCGCCGCAATCCCAGAGTCTCTTCAATAGCGATTGCGAATAGCACTCCTAAACAATCACCAACTAAAGCACGTAGCATCTCTAAGCTGGCTGCGGGCGAATCGGATTTGATTTAGATCAGCGGCAAGCTAGGGGTAACCAATCATAGCAATGGCTATTCGAAGTAACGACACACGGTTATGTGGCACATCTTCAGACGTGTCCCCGATATCAGCTCCTAGGCGGTGGAATAAACTGGAGCGGTTGAAAGCATGATTATGACCGTAACGCCTGGTTAGAAAGCGGAAAGGCGGAAACGTCACGGGTTCCGCCTTTCCCAAGATCTTAAGCCTACATTTTGCAGTCTTTGGCGTACGTGTCCTGGTGATTCTTGAGAACAATATCACGCACTGAGGTCGTCCAAACCCCATCTTTGTCAATCACTACTTCGCGACTATAAAAATTCTGGATCGGCATGTGGTTGTTGCCGTAGCTGAATTTGCCCCGCACCGATGGGAAATCGGCCTTCTTCATGGCGGCGCGCATACCATCCATATTCGAGAGATCGCCACCCACAGCTTCTACCGCGCTCTTGATCAAGAAGATCGTGTCATAGGACTGAGCAGCATAGAAGGAAGGATAGCGCCCATACTTCTTCTTAAAACCCGCGACGAACTTTTTATTCTGTGGAGTGTCTAGGTCTGGCGCCCAGAACTGGGTCATAACCGAGCCAAGGACGCCATCCATCTTAGCACCCTGTAGTTTAGGAAGCGCGATGGAATCCACTGTGAAAACCGAGTAGAGCGGGATCTTGCCTTGCAATCCTGCTTGGGCGTATTGCTTAATGAAAGCGCCACCTGCTTTACCGGGATAGAAGACAAAAATTCCTTCGGCACCCGATGCCTTGGCCTTAGCAAGCTCGGCTGAAAAGTCTAGTTGGGCGTCCTTACCCCATTTGGTCATATCCTTACCAACAATGTTCCCTTTAAAGGTCCGTTCGACACCAGAGACCATATTTTTACCGGCAGCGTAGTTAGGTGCCATAACATAGAGTGATTTGACCCCTTTCTGGTTAAGAACCTCTCCCATCGCCATCGGGGTTTGGTCATTTTGCCAAGAAGTGGAGAAGAAATTTTCATGACAAAGCTTGCCAGCAAGTTGGGACGGGCCAGCATTCGAGCTGATCAAGAACTTGCCCGCGCCAAGCGCTGATTTCTGAGACGCAAGCAATACGTGGCTCCATATAAACCCGGCAACAAAGTCAACTTTGTTTTGCTTAACCAATTTATCGGTTTTCTGCTTGCCAATAGCAGGCTTGAAGCCGTCGTCTTCGATGATTAGGTCGACCGGCAGACCGCCCATCTTGCCATCGATATCTTCCATAGCGAGATTGACCGCATCAACCATGTCCTTGCCGATAACCCCAGCCGGTGTGGTTATCGTTGTCACAAAGCCAATCTTAACCTTCTCAGCCGCTTGGGCCGGGGTCGCGGAAAGTATTCCAGCGGCCACGAGAAGCGTCATTTTTCTTAGCATTGGATTTCCCCCCTGTTGGTTGCCTGTATTCATGCCTAAAATAAGTTTGATTTCAATGGAGATGGTGTCGCTCACCTGGATTGGGGAACCGCGGTACCTATAACAAACTGCCCGCTCGCGGGTTTGATCTCTGCCAAACTCTTTCCGTCGACCACGGAGGCAAAGCGATGGACTTCGGAATTGCCCTGGCCACGTCCGCTGATTCCTGGAAAGTCGTCGAGCGGGCCGAAAACCTCGGGTTCACCAACGCTTGGTTCTACGATACTCAAATGCTAAGTGCTGATTGCTTCGTCGCGATGGGAGCCGCAGCAGTTAAGACCAACCGAATTCGGCTTGGTACCGGTGTTCTTATACCTTCAAATCGGATCGCACCTGTCGCCGCCAATGCGCTTGCCTCGCTCAATCAATTGGCGCCCGGGCGGATCGATTTTGGTATTGGTACCGGATTCACGGGACGGCGCGCGATGGGGCTCAGCGCGCTCAAACTCTCTGAGATGGAGGAATACATCCGCGTGGTCATGGCTATGTTGGCGAATGAGACGGTTGAAGCCCATCTAGATGGCAGGAAACGCAAGATTCGGTTTCTCAATCCGGGCGCAGGTTTGATCAATACGATTGACCCAGTAAGCCTGCACGTTTCTGCCTATGGTCCAAGAGGTCGCGCAATTGCCGCCAAACTTGGGGCCGCCTGGATCCTGTTCTTCAACGATGTCGCAGACGGTATCCAAGGCCTGGAGGGCATGCGCCAAAGCTGGGCCCGCGCCGGCCGCGCGATCAGCGATCTCCGATCAACGGCCTTCGTACTTGGATGTGTTTTGGAACATGGTGAGCCCGCAGATTCCGAAAGGGCAATGGCCCAAGCTGGTCCTCGTGCTGCCGTTCTCCTGCACCGTTGCGCTGACGAGGCGCTCACCGGCTTACCAAATAGCAGCCCTGTTCCCGACTCGGTCGCCGACGTGGTAGCCGGTTATGTCGAAATGGCCCGCGAGTTCGAGCCCAAGGACGCGCCATGGCTGGAAAATCATCGAGGACATCTCATGTTCTTAAAAGACAGCGAGCGACGTTTCGTTAACGCCGAGCTAATACGCCAAACCACCTTTACCGGCACCCAGGAAGACATCAAGGGCCGTATCGAAGCTCTGCGTGACGCAGGCTACGGCCAATTCACGGTCCAGCTTACGCCTGGGAGTGAGGCCGCGGTCGAGGATTGGGCAAAGATAAAGCGAGCGTTCAACTAGGGGCGGGATGGTTAGGGTTGGGAATCTCAGGCGGCGATAACTCGTTCGACTACTTCACGATATTGATCCGCCGCCGGCCGGCCCTTAGGGCTCAAACCGTAAACACCACGGGCAACCCGTTCAAACCACCCATAGACATTGCGTTGAAGGACTGTGCTCGGCTCAGAGACACCCGTTTCCGATACAATATTCCTCGCATTCGCTTCACCGATTTCCAATCGTGCAACCAGCCGCAGGGCTGTCTGGCGGTAGGCGGTAATAAACGGTCTGCGCGTCATGCCACCAATATTTGGATCACCTATCCGCTCGATAAATTCCTTTAACAACCGTCCCGCACGTCGCGGGTTCTGGCGCGGTTGGCCTGGCTCCGGATCCTGGAGTATCGTTACGTAGCCAATGCATTTTTCAGACGGGTTGACAAGGAGCACGCCAAGTCCAAGCATCCGGCATAACTTTAATACTCCCCACCTTCGACCCTTTAGCCCAGAGTGGAGACCGTCACAAAAAGCGATGTAGACCCGTTCGCTCAGCGCGAACCTGTCGGCGGTTTGCAACAGAAGGTCCAGATTGAAGCGGGTCTTCAACTCAACGATCACGGACGGTTCGTCTCCTCGATAAGCAACTACGTCACAACCCAATACTTCGGCTTTCACGTCATATCCTTCGCCTCGAGCAAGGCTTTCACCGGCCCGTAAAGCGACGTCTCATTTCCCAGAGCCATGTCTTAGGCGGGTGTTGCCGACTGGGCATGCGCCTCGGCCCGCTCACTTGCTGCGATATCGCCCCTGCCACGCAACGCGCGCGCTGTTAGATGCCAGTTTTGCGGGCTGGTCGGTTTCAGTTGTGTGCGTTCGTTGGCCAATGCTAGCGCCAACTCGAAGCGACGTGAGCGAAGTGCGGCTTCTAAGAGCGTCCACGCGATAATGTCACGTTGGGCATGGCTACCACCAAGATACTGGGTGCGGTAGCGGATAGGTAGCAGCAGGTCGACTACGTCTCCGTAACGACCTTCACAAAACCCAATGATAGCGCGCGAGAACGGAATTCCGATGATCCTTGTCATCGCCACGTTCGCGTCATTAGCATCATCCAGATATCGTTCGTTCGCGTTGATCAACACGTCGATCGCATCACGTCGATTGTCAGCGGCGAAGGTCATCATCGCATGCACGTCATTGAAGGCATAAAGCGTGTCCTGAGCGCTTGGCTCCCAACGGTCAGCGAGATCGGCCCAACGCCGTCCAACGTCAACATCCAAGAGTTTCAGACGCCAAAGCAGCGCGGTGGAATCCAGTTCTTCATATTTCTCCCCGCCGGCACCTGAGCTGCGCAGTTTGTCATCATACACCTCCAACACACGGTCGTATTTGCCGAGATCGAGATAATAGAGCGAAAGGTGCCACCAGAGATGATTCGCAAAATTGCTGTTTGCCCAAACTCCCTCGCGTCCGTTCATCCAGGCGATGCCACCAGCCTGGCGTCCTTGCATCTCCATGACATGGGCCACGGCGTGGATCGCATAAACATCGTTCTGGTTCATTGCCACTGCTTGACGCCCGTATTCCTCAGCGCGACTGAAATCACGGTTCTCTTCCAGTCCAAAGGAATAAAACCCCAAAACATAACCATATCCGGGAACGCTTTCTCCCCAATTTGGAAATACTCGGCCAATTCTATCCCGTTGGTTGGCCGTATCACCTAACAACACGTCAGATAGGTGTGCCAACTGGAGTGCCAAAAGATCCAGCGGATAGTCGACCAATACAGCATCCCAAGCCTCGACGGCGGCGTGAAAATCGCCATCTACCCACGCCCGAATAGCCTTTATGTGACCGCGCTCGCGATAATTTGCGGCGTTATAAAGCGCTTCAGCGGCTTCAAGATGGCGTACCATGTTATTGTAGATTCGGGTTTCCATGGCCTGGGTTAGCAGGCCCGCGACGAAACAGTGACCCATTATGAATTTCGGATTGTCCTTAAGCATGGCAGCCATGTCGTCGACAGGCGTGCCCATGAAAGAAAGGGCTGCTTCATGAGCCGCTTCAAGGGTCTCGATCTGTTGCATGTCAGCATTGGATATAGGTAATCCACGACAATCCCGCATGATCATCCTCCCAATGCGGATACCAGGGCTCAACATGCAGGATTATTATCTCCGAATAAAGAGATAATTGTCATATATTTCAGTAGGGTAATTCTATATAATTACAATATTAGATGAATATTGTTTTGATTGGTTTGCGATCCTTCGATCGCTCCTCGGTTCGAGTATGTCAGCACGCAGAAAAACCAAATCTAAGTCTCCAAAAGCCCAAGATCGGAACACGGCACGTGTGCGTGATTCCAAATTGACTAAAAGAACGCATTTGAAGCCAGGATCAAAGAAGAGTAGGACGCGCCAGACTGGCATCCCTAAGCGTGGGACCACACAACGGCCGTTCGGAGTGCTGCGCGCCGTTATACGATGGGGGCTCGTTGGAGGAATTTGGTTAACGGCAGCGGTGTTCGTGTTTTTGGCCTACCAGGCAACCCAGCTGCCGGAAATCTCGCGGTTGGACACCGTGACGCGGTCAGGTTCGGTACGCCTTTTAAGCGTCACCGGCAGTGCCTTCGCATCACGTGGCCCGGTGTATGGGCAACCAGTCGATGTCCGTGACTTGCCCCCGGTCCTGGTCGGCGCGTTGATAGCAACAGAGGATCGACGTTTTCGCTCCCATTTCGGGCTGGACCCAATATCCCTTTTGCGCGCGATCTATACCAACGTGCGCGCGGGCCACATCCGGCAGGGCGGAAGCACAATCACCCAGCAGCTCGCCAAGAACCTTTTCCTAGGACCCGACCGTAGTCTGAAACGCAAGACCCAGGAGATGTTGCTCGCCTTCTGGCTGGAGTTATCCTTCACTAAAGACGAGATCCTGACCATCTATCTGAATCGCGTTTACTTCGGCGGGGGTGCATACGGAGTAGACGCAGCGGCTCGGAAGTATTTCGCCAAACCGGCAAAGCGCCTTGGGCTTTACGAATCGGCACTCCTAGTGGGCCTTCTAAAAGCCCCGTCACGATACAATCCGGCAGTCAATCCAAAAATCTCGGCTGACCGCACCCGACAGGTGCTGCTAAACATGGTGGACGCCGGGCTGCTCACCTATTCCAAAGCAGAACGGGTCTGGAGAGCGGGGGCACGGATCGAAGGAGCCGCCGGAATAAGCCGGGGCCACCATTATTTCTCCGACTGGGTGCTGGAACGCGCTACCGGCTATACGGGCCCTCTGGATGCTGACCAAGTGGTACGCACAACGCTTGAACTGCGTCTGCAAGCGCTCGCGGAAACAGCGGTTGCGCGAGGTTTAAAACGCGGGGCCCGTCTCGGAGCACAACAGGCAGCAATGGTCGTGATGACCCCAACTGGCGCGGTTCGCGCCATGGTAGGTGGGCGGGACTATTCAAAGAGCCAATTCAATCGCGCTACACAAGCGTTACGCCAGCCTGGTTCCGCGTTCAAGCCGGTAGTTTATTTGGCCGCACTGTCGGAGGGATTTCGTCCCAGCGACATTATTGAGGACGCGCCGATTGAAATTAGGGGTTGGTCACCCCGCAACTTTGACGGC
>PBMU01000035.1 GCA_002722775.1 Rhodospirillaceae bacterium | reverse complement strand
GCACGAGCTCACGGGTATGATTGTCAGGCGACATCGATGGCCGGGGTCGCGCAGCGGACTGGCTCGACGATCTACTACATCGAGATGGCGCCGGCAGGGGGTTCCACCCCCGTTTTCGCTCTAGCTCCAGCCGCTGGAGACGTCGACATCTTGATTGCGGCGGAAATGATGGAGGTGGGACGCGCGATCCTCCGGGGCTTTGTTACGCCCGATCGCACTACATTGATTGGATCGACCCACCGGGCGTTGGCGGTATCGGAAAAGATAGTGCCGGGTAACGGTATCGCGTCGACGGAAGAGGTATATGCGGCGGCCGAGATGGCCGCGGCTCGGCTATTCTTTCTTGATATGGAGAAGTTGGCACGTGACAGTGATTCAGTAATTTCGGCCTCCCTTCTCGGGGCGCTTGCAGGCTCGGGCTCGCTGCCATTCCCAAAACATGCCTATTCGGAGGCAATCACTAAGTCGCGGCGCGGTGTAGAAAATAGCCTCCGTGCTTTTTCAGCCGCTTACGACCTCTTGACACAAAAAAAGGTGCCCGAAGCGCCCACGTCTGAATTTCTCCCTACTATTTCATCCGTAGCGGCACCCGCGCACCTGCTCGCAGCATGGGAAGGTCTTGTTGCGCGGGCGGATAGTTTCCCCGGACCCGTAGTCGGGATAGCGCGGCTTGGACTTCGCAAAGTAGTTGATTTCCAGAACACGGAATATGGAAGTGAGTATCTTGATTTCCTTGAACGCGTAATCAATCATGATTTTCCAGAGCAAAACTGGGAACTCGCCAAAGAAGCGGCCAAGCATATCGCCAACGCTATGGCGTATGACGATGTTATCCGGGTTGCTGATTTGAAAACACGCCGACAACGGTTTAAGCGTATTCGCACAGAGATGAAGGTTAGTGATAACGAATTGATGCATTTGACGGAGTTCATGCATCCGCGTGCAGAAGAGATCGTCGGAATGTTTCCTATCAAGTTGGGTGAGCGTATCGCAAACGATCCGCGCTGGATGACACGTCTGGACCGGTGGTTCAATCGGAGCCGCCGATTGCGGACAGATACGTTTCGGGGCTTTCTAACATTGTATTTCATCGGTGGATTACGCCGGTGGCGACTGAAAACCTATCGTCATGCGATGGAACAAGAGCATCTCAACGCGTGGTTGGAGAAGGCCCTTGTCCAAGTTGATAGAAGCTATGCCTTGTCGTTAGAGATCATTCGATGTCGCCGACTTATAAAGGGGTATTCTGATACGCATTCCCGCAGCCAATCCAAATTCGAACGCGTGATGGGCGGGGTAGATCTGGTAGCAGGCAGGAAAGATGCGGCCGATTGGGTGCGTCGCCTTCGCGACGCGGCACTTGCCGACGAAACCGGGGAAGAATTAGACGGCGCCATTCGCACCATCCGGGGCTTCATCTGAATAACTGGCGTGTCGTCAAGCCTTAGGCCGCAAGGCCTGTTTGGCATCACGAAAATCGTGGCAGTCTGGACTCGATAGCGGTTGAGCACTATAGAGCTTGAGTTCAGTTTTGCGAACTTTTTGGGTCGGGGTCATCGGCAGTGTGTCGAGAAACCGTATATATCCAGGCAATTTGAAATAGACGAGCTTGGACGCGCAATGATCAAAAATTTCCTGAGCCAGACTAGGACTCGGTGCAGCATCAGAGGCTGGCACAACGGCGGCAAATACCTCCTCATCACGCAGCCGGTCCTCGGTGGGCACGACGGCGACTTTGGAAACGGCAGGATGATCGGCAATTAAAAGCTCTACTTCGATAGCAGCAATATTCTCCCCTGATCGGCGTATGATATTTTTCCGGCGATCCACGAAATAGAGATATCCGTCGGCGTCTTGACGCATGACATCACCGGTTTGAAGCCACCCGCCGGCCCAAAGTTCATGGGTCGCAGCTTGATTTTTCAGATAACCCGAGCAAAAACCCTGTCTCGGGTTGTCGCCATTGCCACGAACCAGCAATAACCCCGGTGTGCCCGGCGATACAGCGTTACCGTTGTCATCGATCAGTCGGACGTCAACGCCCTCAGGCGTGCGTCCAATGCATCGGGTGCCGACATGACGCGGGGCCTCGTTCGAGCAATGAAGCGTCGCGCTTCCAGTCTCCGTCATAGTCCAGCCTTCAAGCAACGGCACACCAAACCGTTCCTCAAAACGCGCATGATGGTCGGGGTGAACCCCTCCTCCATGACCGAACCGAAGTCCATGCCTGCGATCAACATCGTTCTCCGGTAGTTCAAGAAGGATCGCGGGGATGACGCCGAGATAGTGGAAACACGTGGCTTCGGTCTCGATCGCGATTTGCCACCAGTTACCGGGATGGAAGCGGTCGATGATCACCTGAGCACCACCGACACCCAGCATTCCCATAAAAGAGTGACAGCTGGCATTTACATGGAAACCCGGCAACGGGGTCATCAAACGTTCCGATCCCATCGAGAGCGACATCAGTCCACCTTGTCTCGCGTACCAATCGGAAAACCCGAGAAAATAACCGTTCGAAAGAACACAACCCTTCGGGCGACCGGTCGACCCAGAAGTATAAATCACTGCGCATTCGTCAACCGAGGTCCCGACCCGTGTCGCAACCGGGTGCAGCACTGTCGGAAATGAGGTCACATCCGCTTCGACAACGGGAACGCTAGACTGAGTCTCAATGTGTGCGAATCGTTCGGAACAACCGGGCAACGCAACCAAAAGACAACTTTCGCTATGGCCCAAGAGGTAGGTGACTTCATCCTGGGTGCTTTCAGTGTTGATCGGAACCGCACTTGCGCCAACCGCATTTAGGGCCAGCAAGTATTGAAAATGCCAAGGGCGATTGTCCAGCGCGAGAGCAACCCGATGGCCCTTACCGATACCCGACGCACGCAATCGTTCCACGATCGTAATCACGCGATCCAGGGTCTCGCCATATGTCCAGAATGACCTGTCGTCGTCCCAACGTAATCGCACTGATTCCGGAAACATGAAGAGCGGGTGGTTCTGGAACTGGGCGACCCGGAGCCGAAATAGTTCGAAAACAGTTTCAGCTGGTCCGGCTCCACGAACATAAATTTTTTCCGTATGGTTTTCGATCATCTAACCCCACGAACTCCGTCGTCATCTGCCTTGACGCCAAAGTTGCAACGCGTTGTGCTAACCAAAGTATCCTATCTGTTTCGGATAGGCATGTTATGGGTTCATTTCTTAGCGAGAGCAAATGGCTTATTATAGCATCCCCGGCTACATCGCTTTTATTGACCCCTTGCCGCCTACCGCAACACAAAAAATCCAACCTAGCGAAGGTAAACGAAATTGTACGGGTCTTCTGATGGACGGATCCGCGAACGAACTTCGACACAAAAAAAGGATATACCGTGACGGCACGCCGTAAGGGATATGAGGGTGTGGTTGTCGTCGCACCGACGACCGCACCTTATCAGCGGTTCTCTATTAAAACTGCCCATTGGTGGATTGCCCGCGCTCTGGGCGATTGTCTTGCTTCCGCCAGGATCGGACCAAGGGATATCGACGGTTTCTCAGTGGCAAGTTTCACGTTGTTTCCCGATACCGCCGTCGGTCTGACCCAACATTTGGGACTGTCCGTGCGATGGCTAGACCATGTGCCACTGGGAGGTGCGTGCGGCGTCGTCGCACTCCGCAGGGCGGCGCGGGCGGTGCAATGCGGTGACTCCACCATCGTCGCCTGCGTGGCGGGTGATACTAATCATGTGGATAGTTTCCGGCGCATGCTTTCGAGTTTCAGCCGGTTCGCGCAAGACGCTTCATATCCCTATGGCGCGGGCGGGCCCAATGCGTGTTTTGCACTCCTCACGGACTATTACATGCGCACCTATGGGGCCCGCAGAGAAGATTTCGGAAAGATCTGTGTCACTCAGCGCGACAACGCTCTAAAGAACCCGAACGCCGTTATGAAACACCCGCTTACCATGGATGACTATCTTGCCGGCCGACCGATATCGGACCCGATCACTTTGTTCGACTGCGTAATGCCGGTAGCCGGGGCCGAGGCCTTTTTAGTTATGCGCGAGGAGGATGCAATCGCCCAAAACCTACCCCACGCTCACATATTAGGGACCATTGAACGACATAACGCTTTTTCCGAGGACGTGATCCAGACACGCGGTGGTTGGGCGATGGAGATCGACGAACTCTATGCAATGGCAGCCTGCACTTCACAGGATATTGATGTCGTAAATACCTACGACGATTACCCGGTAATAGTGATGATGCAGATGGAGGATCTCGGTTTCTGCGCCAAAGGTGAAGCGCCGTCATTCGTGCGCGACAGCGATTTCACCATCTGCGGCGATTTTCCACACAACACTTCAGGTGGCCAGCTGTCTGCCGGACAAGCCGGCGCCGGTGGCGGATTTCTTGGCCTCACGGAGGCAATCCGGCAAGTAACGGGAACCGCGGGTCCGACACAAGTCGACGGAGCAAAAATGGCCCTCGTCTCCGGCTTCGGAATGATCAACTATGATCGAGGTTTGTGTTCTGGAGCAGCGATTCTTTCGGGAGGTGACACGTGACAGAACCTCTAAAACCTCCGCCTAAAAAGAACCCCCAGCGACGCACACGCGCTCCAACACGGCCATCTCATTTCCGAAGCCGTGCCGCTCTCGGCTTGGCAGCCGCCGCCGGCGAAGGTCGGTTCATGCTTCAGGTCTGTGATCGTTGCACAGCAATACAATATCCTCCCCGCGACGCATGCAGCGCCTGCCTCTCCATCGATCTTTCTTGGAAGGATGCGAAGCCCACCGGCACGTTAATCGCCGAGACGACGGTTCAAACCAGCACGAATACCTATTTCAGAGAGCGCTCACCATGGCGGGTAGGAACGGTGGTCATGGATATCGGTCCATCAGTCATCGCCCATATTCACGGAGACATCACAGTCGGGGAGCATGTGCGGCTTGTAAATCGCTTAGACCGGTCAGGCCAAGCCGTGTTTTTTGCAATGCCGGTTCACGGTACCGACAACCCAGAGGATGATCTACAGATGCGGGAAATGACATGCGATCCAAAATTCCGAAGGGTTCTTATTACTGATGGGCGCAATCCGAACAGCGTAGCCATTGCCGAGGCTTTCGTAAAAGCCGGAGCTTCGATCATATTCGTCGGTGAGTCCGAAGCCTGGCGCCCGTACCCGAATCAATCTGCACTTCGAGGCGTCGACAATGTTGAAATTTTGCCTCTCGACGTGACCGACACCAACTCGGTCCAAGTGCTCTCAGGAGAGATTTCCGGTAAAACAGACATCCTCGTGAACAATGCGCGGTTTATCCGTCCAGGCGGCTTGTTCGATCGCCGTGATGTCGTGTTCGCCCAACAGGAAATAGAAGTGAATTATCTAGGGTTGATGCGCCTAGCTCAGTCCTTCGGGCCTGTCATGCGTGAACGCGCCGCCGACGGAACTAATAGCGCCGTTTCATGGGTCAATATTCTTTCCGCCTATGCTTGGACGAACGAGCCGGATTTCGGACCGTTCTCCGCGTCGAACGCGGCTGCGTTGTCCATTTCCCAAGCTCTCCGGGCAGATTTAGCGGACAGCGGCATACGGGTCATGAATGTCTATGTCGGACCGACAGAAGACGAATGGCATCAGCCGTTACCACCGCCTAAGGTTACCCCAGGTTCACTCGCACGCGCTGTCGTCACCGGATTACGTGATGGTCTTGAAGAGCAATTCGTCGGTGACATAGCCGAAGATCTCATAAAACGGTGGCGCGACAACCCCAAGGTTCTGGAACGTGAAATGATCGCCAACAGAGGACGTGCTTGATGTCGAAAATCGACAATGATCCCGGCGCCGTCCTTGGCGCGTTTGCTGCTGCGATAGGCAGCGGAGACGTTAAAGTCGTCGACCTAACCCACACGCTCGACCCCGATTTTCCAGTAATCGTGCTACCACCAGAATTCGGGCAGTGCGCGCGCTTTCGGATGGAAGAAATCTCTGCCTATGATCATCGGGGACCAGCTTGGAAGTGGCGAAATTTCACCTGTGGCGAGCACACCGGAACGCATTTTGACGCGCCAGCGCATTGGATTTCCGGGCGCGATCTCCCGAACAATTCCGTCGACGAAATTTCACCGAGCCGATTTTTCGGCCCTATCCAAGTAATCGACTGTTCCGAAGGAGCAGCAGAGGACGAGGATTTTGAACTTACGCCAGCACTCATCGAGGCTTGGGAAGACGAACATGGAGAGATTCTGCCCAGCAGTTGGGTCTTGATGCGCACCGATTGGTCCAAACGGAACGGAGCCGCCTATCTGAACATGCTCGAGGATGGGCCTCACTCTCCCGGACCGACGCCCGAGGCCGTGCAGTTTCTGGTTGATAAACGTAATATAAGAGGGTTCGGAACCGAGACGGTCGGCCCCGACGCTGGCCAGGGCGCACATTATTCGCCACCCTATCCCGCGCACTACTATTTGCATGGTGCGGGTAGATTGGGTCTTCAGTGTCTCACAAATCTGGATCGGTTGCCGCCCCGAGGAGCGTTTCTGATCGCGCCGCCGCTGAAAATCAAAAACGGGACAGGAAGCCCACTTCGAGTCTTGGCTCTTGTCGCGCAAGTAGCTGCTCCACACTATGCGGAATAACTTACGCCCAGAACCTCTTTGATATGGTTGTCTTGGACCAACACTAGGCCTTGTCGCCACTATACGCCACCGTAACGGTGAAGCGGAACTTCCATGTGTATTCTCTTATTGGGCATTATCGTCACACTGACTTTGCGGACAGTTTTTGCTGGTTCGTCGAGCAAAATTGATAACGCCGCACAGACTAAATTCGTGATGTCCAGTCCCCACATCACGAGAATTGAAGACATGGCCCGAGCAGAACAGTCCCAATCTAGTTGGCGTTTGGTGATATGAAACCAAAAAGTTATGGCGGTTCGGCCATAGTGATCTCATCACCGATCCTCACACCGTCGGGAAAGAACCTAAAATGAAAATCGAACCCACTGGCTACAGGATCGGAATAGACGTCGGAGTCACGTTGAAACAGGTGTGACCGCGGTCGTGAAGCTTTTGAATCGGGACGTCGATCGGGCCGATACGGTCATTGAGGGCATCACTAGATTGTTAGAAGGTGCAGGCCTAAGGCCAGAGGCAATCGACTGGATCAACCACGGTACCACTATCGCCGCCAACGCCGTTATTGAACGCACGGGAGCGAAAACAGCATTGATCACCAACCGCAACTTTCGCGACATTCTCGAGATCGGTCGTTTCGCCCGTCCGGCAGAGCTAATCTACCGGGTACACGCCGACAAGCCCGCGCCGCTAGTACCACGCCGTTTTCGGATTGGTTTGGATTGTCGGATCGATCGTCTGGGCTAGATCGTTTCTGAGATTCGGGATGCCGACCTAGATGAACTAATAGAGACAATTAGAGACCAAGGCGTTGAAAGTGTGGCTGTGTGTTTCCTTTTCTCTTTCCTCAACCCGAGCCACGAGGAAAGAGTGGGCCGCGCACTTCGAGACGCAATGCCAACGCTGGAAGTAGTTCTATCCAGCGAGATTCTTCGCGAGTTCCGAGAATATCGACCAACAAGTACAACGGTCTTCGCCGCTATATCGGGAGCCTGACAAAGCGTCTGGAAAAAAGGGTGCCGGATCGCCCATTATATATCTTTCAATCAAATGGCGGTATCGCCCGACCTGAAATTGTTATGCGCAACCCGGCCCAAACACTGCTTTCCGGACCAGCGGGCGCAGTGGTTGGAGCCAGCCGGAGTGTGTAGCCTTGCAGGTTACCAAGACCTGATCACTATGGATATCGGCGGCACTTCCCTAGATGTTTGTCTCATCCAAGGTGGTATCGCGGACACAAGTACAACGCGAGAGATTGATATGTTTCCGGTGAGCACGCCGATGCTGGGTGTGCACACTGTGGGCGCGGGCGGTGGCAGCATCGTGCGGGTTGATCCAGTTGGCCGGGTCACCGTCGGGCCTGACAGCATGGGTGACCGACCCGGTCCAGCCTGCTACGGCCTGGGCGGCAACCAGGCAACACTGACGGATGTCAATCTGCTAATGGGCCTGTTGGATCCGGCAGGTTTCCCTGGTTGTGAGGTTCCATTCGACAGAGTATTGGCTGAGCGTGCGGTTACAAAACAGATCTGCTCTCCGTTAGGCGTCGATCTAGATACTGCAGCCCGCGGTGTATATGAAGTGGCCAACAATCAGATTTCCGAGGCAATTCGCACTATCACAGTCGAGCAAGGCAGCGACCCGCGGCAATTCGCACTATCACAGTCGAGCAAGGCAGCGACCCGCGGCAATTCTCTCTAGTGGCCTTCGGTGGTGGAGGACCGCTACACGCATCTAGCGTGGCCCAAGAGCTCGGGATCGCACGCATCATTATCCCCGACCATCCGGGCCTGTTCTCCGCTCACGGCATCGCCGAGGCCGATTTCAGTCACGACTACGTGCGCTCGATGATCGGCCCGGTCACCGAAATAGCTACTTCCCACGTGATCGACCGTTTTGCGGAACTCGAGCGCCAGGCAAGTCGAGATCTTAAAGGGGAAGGAGTCATGTCTGCGGATCGGGAAATAACACTGCACATGGACATGCGTTACGTGGGCCAAACCACGGAAATTCAGGTCCCGATCGGTTCTAACGTCAATGCACTGGTGAACGGCTTTACTTTCGCCGAAGCGCGCTTTCATGAACTGCATCAACAACGCTACAGCTACAATGTACCGGACGAACCGGTTGAGTTGGTGAACCTTCGCTTGTATGCGGTAGGTCGGGTGGCAAGAGTGCTGCCACAGTTGCCGCCAGCGGTGACGTCACGGCCGACTCCAGTTGGAACTCGAACGATATTGTTGCCCGGAGGTAGTGATGCGGCCAAGGTACCAATTTACACTCGCAACGCGCTCCCACCCGGCGCCGGGGTCGCAGGCCCTGCCCTAGTCGAGGAAGCTTCTTCAACGACCCTTTTACTGGCCGACATGACCCTTCAGGTCGACCCCTACCCAAACCTAATCATCGAACCAAGCGGCTAAGGCAACGTCTCATGCGCATTGATCCGTTTACACTTGCAGTCGTGCATAGTTCCCTGATTGGTATCGCGCGCGACATGAAGATCATGACCATGCGCACCGCCTATACACAGTTGTGGAAGGAACAAGGCGACCTCTCTTGCTGCCTAATGGATGCAGACGGCGAGATCATCGCCCAAGATCCGAATGGGTTCCCAATTCATGTCACAACCATGCCGTTGCAACTTCAGGGTGCGATCGAAACGATCGGCCGCGACAGCCTCCGACCGGGTGATATACTGGCTACAAACAACCCCTTCATCGGCGGCACCCATCTTCCCGACGTGCTTATTGCACGGCCACTTTTCCACTGTGATCAGCTCTACGGCTACAGCTGCAGTCGTGGTCACTGGGCGGATATCGGTGGCATGGGCCCAGGCAGCTATTCCCCGGCTACCACAGATATCCATCAAGAAGGAATGATGATTTCCCCAGTTAAGTTGTTTGAGGCCGGCGAGCCTAATCGAGGTGTATTCGAAATGATTATGTCTAATATACGCAATCGCCGGGTCGGCATGGGTGGCCTTCGAGCACAGTATGCGTCGTGTGAAACTGCTGATAAGCGCGTCGCTGACTTGATCCAACGGTATGGTTTCTCAACCCTGCGCAACGCAATGGCTGACATCATTGGCCATTCTGAGGCAATGACAAGAGCCCAAATCGCCGCCTTCCCGGATGGTAAATATCACGCCCGCGACTGTCTCGACGGCGATGGGCTCTCCGATGAACCGGCCTGGATCGACGTGCGTATTACTATCCGCGGTAGCGATATTGTAGCCGACTTAAGTGGCTGCGGGCGGCAATCCTCTGGCGGAATGAATTGCTCGCATTCTGCTGCGGCTTCAGCCGTACAATACGCCATAAAGTCGATCACTGATCCTGAAAACCCACCAAATGCCGGCAGTTATCGTCCTATCATTGTGCAAACCGTCAAAGGAACAATCGTCGATGCCGAACCGCCAGCATCTATCGTCGGTTTCGGGGATGTCTGCTACCGGGTTTTCGACGCAACCATGGCCGCTATTTCTGGCGCCATCGGAGAACGAGCAGTATCCAGCGGCTCCGGCTCTACGGGCACTGCGGTGATCGCCGGACTTCACTCACGTGGCGAAACTGAACGCTATTTCACCACACTTGAGCATTCGTCAGGAGCTTACGGTGCACGGGCCACATCCGATGGGATCAATGCTATCCGCTATGGTCCTGGAAATGCCGGCCATATTCCGATAGAGGCCGATGAGATAGAAAACCCCTGTTTTTCGAAGCTTACGAGATCGTGCCGGATACAGGCGGAGCTGGGCGATTTCGAGGTGGCAACGGGTTCGTGCGGCGTTTTAGGATCGAGGCCGAGAGTGCTCAGATCTGCCTTTGCGCCGACCGTCACCGCACCGGGCCTCCGGGCCTCGCAGGTGGTCTAGCTGGACAACCCGCTAGTTACATCCTCAATCCTGATAGCGAAGGCGAGCTCCCGTTGCCGAGCAAAACGCCGAACATCGATATGTCCAAAGGCACGGTGGTCAGTCTGCAATCTCCCGGTGGCGGCGGCTACGGACATGCCGGTGAGCGTGATAGGGCCCGGATCGCCGAGGATGTGGCAAACGCCTACACCAGCGAATCTGCAGCCCGGAAGTTTTATGACTATGACCCTGAGCCGAATTGAAGCAATCTTCTCTTGCCCTGGATAGCGCCAGAGAGACCGTTCGTTTCCCCCGAAACAAATATTGTGGAATCCTTGTCGTCGTCCCTAAGCGGGCCAAGGGACGGACATCCGGTGACATACATACGTCCTAACCAAATCTGATGTCGCAGCGGTAGAGTCTAACTGACGCCTCCTATCAGATTCCCAAAACCGTCATGAAGGCCGATAGCAAAACCCATTCTCCGCACTGAGTTTTAGTTGCCTTACCCCTAATGCCTTCAGCGGGCACTCATTTGCCGGAGGACCTTTAGTGGAGGTGATTGGTTTGAAGTTGGTTCAGGTTGACGGGCTTCCTCCCCAGCCATTAGGCCATGCGCGATAAAGGTGATATCTGCCAGGAATCAAACGACAAGGTTCACGCCTCTCCTTTAACGGTTTTGCGCTAAATTTAGATATTCCGCCTTGGTTTTGGGTTTTGGTAATTTTTCTGTTTTATTTATTTTTAGAGATCTTACTATTTTTTAGGAAAATAAATAAATGTCTTGATTGTTTTTTCACTTAGTATCGAACCGCCAGACACCATCCCAATCTTCTGCTGGTGAGTTCAAAAGAAATGCCTGGGATCGGTCCAGATATATGCGCGAAGGTATATCCTCAGGATATTGTTCGCATAGCTTTTCGAAAGACGAGATTGCGGAAGCCCAATTCTGGGTACGGTATAATTTTAATGCTTCCGCGAAAGAGTGGAGGCCATTTGCGTTTTCCGCCATAGCGGAGGGACCATCCGGACGGATGATCTCGTAAATCACGTCGGGCTGGTCTTTTCCCTTAACTGCAATCAGATCGAGTTCTCGAATGGTAATATCTCCGGAAATCAACTGTTTAGTGCTCTCTGTCACTAAGACTTCGGCGCCGTAATACTTGGTGAGACCCTCAACTCGGGAGGCTAAATTTACCGCATCACCAATAACGGTGTATTCCATACGCTTCGGCGAGCCAATATTACCGACCACGGCTCGGCCGGAATTTACTCCGACGCCCATCATTATTGCGGGTAACCCACGCGCCGCTCGTTCCGCGTTCATTTCGTCCAACGCTCGGCACATACCCATAGCTGTGCGGACCGCGTCGTCCGCGTCGCCCTGAGCAGGAAATGGCGTTCCAAATATCGCCATAATCGCGTCACCTATAAATTTGTCCAACACTCCATTATTGGCGAAAATTTCGTCAACCATCCTTGTGAAGAAGTCGTTGAGCATCTCCACTATCTCCGTTGCCGAAAGTTCCTCAGCGATTGTGCTGAAACTTCGGATATCGGAGAAAATAACCGACACTTCCTGGTCCGTGCCTCCTAAGGCATCAAGCCCCCCTTCCATAACCTGATCAACGATTTCAGCGGAGAGATAGCGGGACATAGAAGATTTAAGCCGCTTCTCGTCGCTTAAATCCTCGAACGAAAGCAATGCACCAATCACCGTGCCCTCGGCGTCGGCTAAAGCGTCAGTGGTGACATTGGCCGAGACAATGTCACCGCTGGATGTAGTAAACTCAAAATCCGGCGCGATATCTGACCGACCGGTGCGGATCACCCGTTCCATAGTCTCAATAACGAGCGCCTGGCCATCAGCGAAAAGCTCGCGGATATTTTGTTCGACCGGGTCGGTGCCTTTGGCCAGCAATTTCTTTCCGGAC
Organism: Rhodospirillaceae bacterium; assembly: GCA_002722775.1. Taxonomy (GTDB): domain Bacteria; phylum Pseudomonadota; class Alphaproteobacteria; order Thalassobaculales; family Thalassobaculaceae. The sequence goes on along the minus strand of PBMU01000035.1, from coordinate 8,432 downwards.
TCATTGATTTTTATAATTTTGCCGTCGGTCTCAACTGTGACAATTGCATCGCTAGCACTCGCCAGAATATTTTCATTGTAGTTCTTAATTTCTAATACTTCATCGAATAACTGAGCATTATCAAGGGAAACTGAAACTTGAGCCGTAAAGGCCGTAAGGCGTTGGAGGTCGCGGTTGTTGAAAGACCCTTCACGTTTGTTAATGACTTGGGTGACGCCAACCCGCGCGCCGGACTTGGAAAGGATAGGGATGCAGAGAATGTTATTAGTCTTGAATTGTGTCTGTTTATCCACTTCCTCATTAAACCTTGGATCGGAATAAGCATCATTTACTTGGATCGGTGCGGAAGTCTGAAAAACTTCCCCCGCGATCCCCAAATTTGCCGGAAAGCGGATCTCCTCCGCTTCCATACCCATCGCGTATCGTGACCAAAGTTCATCAGTCTTTGGATCATAGAGAAACACGCTTGAACGCTCAGCGCCTAAAAGATCTGCAGCCGATTGCATGAGTCGGCCAAGCAGAGCGTCAAGATGAATTTCTCCGCTCAATTCCTTTGTGACCTCTAGAATCTCAATTTCCGAACGGAGCCCCTCAATCATAACGTTAAAACCGCGATAGAGATCCATGTATTCATCTGCAGAAACGATAGTGAGTTCTTGTGAGAGATCGCCTCCTTCAACGTTCTGCATCAGCCCCAGTATATCGGTTACATGGCTGCCTACCTCCCTCGCCATGACCAGCGCGGCGCTTGTCCCGCCGATCAAACATAGCAAAGTAATTGTTCCTATAGAGATATAGATCTCGGGCGGTACTTTACTCATTCCGCCTACTTCTTCACCCCATTTAAAAATAATGGATGTCGCAAGAAAAAGTATAGGTAGAGTTGAAACAAATAGTATCAGCACAATCAATTTGGGCTTTAGGCCTAATTGGACGACCTCTTGTTTCAGTTCTGGAGGATAACCACCGCATTGGGGCCAAACATGGCGCAGCAATCGTTCACAGTATCTCGAAACGGAAAAGAACTCAAAAATCGCATGAGCCGGAGTGGCAAAAACAATAGCGAAACCTAACACGAAACCCGTCTGTATCGCGGTGAACGGAGTGTCGAAGAATAGCCTCAATATTAGGATGGTCGCCCCCGCGGCGATACCCGCCCCAGGCCCGTGCACGGTTAGAATGCGGATCACGGATTTCCAGGGAAGATTCAATAAACAAATCAGTGCCTTGACAGCTGAATCACGGTCGGCGGTTCCATTCTCCTTAGATTCAAAATAACGCGCGATGGGAGCAACTTGGATCCGAATAACCAAAATGTCAGCAAATACATACGCTGGCACAACGATACAGATGGCTATCATAAAGGCAGTGACTTGTTGGACCGTGAACTGGTCGTCGCTTAATAGCAGAATAATAAAAGCAGCAACCGCAACTAGTGAGGCTTTCACGTAAAGCCAGACCATGTCCCATAAAACTCGCGGTCGATAGTCTTCTCCCGGCAACTGCTCTTTGGAGGCCTCGGATTGGGTTGCGTTCATTTAGTTTCTGCGTCTATTTCGGGCTGAAACGCTAGGGAGCTAGGGAGCCATGGGTCGTTAGAATTTTACACGAATGCCCACCGCGAGGAAATGCGCGGAAACATCATAATTACCGCGCGACCGTGATCCTGTGGCTGAGACCCGGTCTTGGGGGCCATCAGAGAGTTTGTGGAACTGGTAGCCCGTTTGAAGTGAAACTGTGTCACTAAGGTCATACGACGCTCCGAAAGCGGTGATTATTCTGTCCGAATCCGGAACAGCGGGTTCGCGAAACTCATCGCGAATTGGGGATTTTTGAAACGCAATGCCCCCCCTAAGGGTAAGCCTTTCAGATGCCGCATATTCAAATCCTGCGCCGAAACGATATGAATCGCGATAATTGGCGGCGGAAACGGAGGTTGCGGCAGTTGGATTATCGAAACGGATACGAGTTTCTTTGACAATCGACCAGTCAGTCCAGTTCAAACTGGCTCCAACGGTAAGGCGATTGTTGAGATCGTGGGATATCGACATTTCTGCGTGGGCAGGAAAGTAGAATTTTCCAGAGGCGTCGCTATTTGCAAACGCCGTAGGTGCTCCTGCAGCAGCCAAAAAACTGAGCGCGTTTTCAGGTACTTCATTGATCGCGTGTCCGCGGCCCTCAAAGGTTAACTTTGATCGATATCCTAAGCCGACCCTTGTACTTGGGCTTATGTCAAAATTTACCCCAAGGTTGAACCCCATCGCCCAATCATCTAGACGAACGCGCGCTAGTCCATCGCTTTGACCCGGAACTAATCCAAACCCCGCTGCGCAGGTGGCCCCACCTAGAGCCGCCGCGCAAACGCTGCCAAAGTCTATAGCCTGTCGTAATTTCTGACGACCGTAGGCAATGTTTAGCCCACCGCCGATAGATATGCTTTCGGATAATTTCCACGCGATTGAAGGATTGAAATTAACACCGAATAGACTGGCATTCACGAGCTCGTAACGATCAATGAAATTCGGGTGGTAGTCGGAAACAAGGCCGTATTGGCTAGTTATAGAAAATCCGGCGGCAAGCACTTTGTTTACTGGAATTACGATGTGCATATTAGGCACAAGTGCCGGCGTCCCAGCATTTCCACCATCAGTTCCGGTAAGTGCGCTGCCGTCGAATAGCGTGGAGCTTCCTGGCTCGAAATCGACCTCCGGGTGTATATAAGTTAGGCCGGTAACGAACTCTCTTCCCGCCAGACTTATTATTCCAGCAGGATTAGTATGGTTCACCGATGCATCGCCAGCCATTGCAGCTCCACCCGCACCGGCACGCCCTATTCCTATTATACTTTCGGCCCCAACTTTGTAGCCGTCACCTTGAGCATCCGCGGCGACGCAAATGGCCACGCTAAAGACCAAGGCTCCGTAAATTGACCGACGTCTCATATCAAATAACCCGGCAATTCTCGTCAATTATCCACAAAACAGCGCTAATAGGCCATTTTACACGGCAACACACATAACCTCACTCGATTAATTTCCTGCTATCCGAGACAAAGTGTCGCTTATTTCTCGTTAGCATAATGCAATGTATGTCTGCTCGATAGCCTCCCGATAAATTAACACAACTTAGGATCCGCCGCTTGGTTCCTGCGGCGATAGCGTTCGGAATGTCCGGGCCAAGGGAGAGGAGCCAAATTTTCCGTCCCAGAGTATAATTACACCGGGGCTTATTCCAGCACGACTTAACCCACCTTATCGGTTGCGAGTTCGGTGAACCACATGCGTCCAGCTGGTCCTAATGTGATGCGATGCTGGACCGCATTCTTGCTCGGAAGCTCGTAGGTCGTCACCAATGCGCCCTTGCTAATCCGCTGAATGATGTCCGGTTTGTTGAACTGAAGCCAGAGGTTTCCTTCGTTGTCGAACCCAGCGCCAGCATGCATCCGCCCGCGACACCCGTCGGGAATTCGGTGACCTCACCATCGGTGGTTATCGTCGAATAGGCGTTGCCCCGCTCCTCGGTGAACCAAGTCCGCCCCTCCGGACCTGTGAATATGACAATCGGGCTTGCATTGTTGGTCGGGATATCAAACCTAGTAATCTCGCCCTCCGGCGTAATTCTACCAGTCCGACTGCCTACGAGTTCGGTAAATCACATGTTACCGTCCGGCCCGGCCGCGATGTAGATCGGTTTGGATGGTTCTTGCCGAGCGGGAAGATCTCCATAGTCTCTTCTACAGGATCGAGACGCCCAATCACATTACCCGCTTACCCCTCCACCAAACCGGGCCATCCGAGCCGATGCCCAGACCATTGGGTCCGGCATTTGCGAAGGGGATAGTGTATTGGCCCAGGACCTCGCCGTTGGCCCCGACCCCAACGATCTGGTTCGCAAACTCCATGTCACCCACATCTCCCCCGCGTCGTCGAACTTAATCCCATGCGGGCTGTTGTCTTCGGCCAAATCGAGAAATGTCATCTTGCCCGACGTAGTCATTCGCACGATCCGGGCCTGGGTCTGCTGGGTGATCCAGAGTGCGCCGTCTGGGCTCGCTGTTATTTCATGGGTATTCCCAGCCCTGCCCGGAATATCAAACTCTATGACCCGACCCTCGTGAATATCATTTCGTCGGACGCTACGCTGATCCAATTTGATAGGGTGCTCACAAAATACCTGTAAAACAGCAGGTGTCGTTCACAATACATTGTACTTTCTTTTAGCCTAAATTACTTTTAAATGCGTTATTCGTAAAAACCGTGTATATTTATATTTTAATAATCTGTGATAGATTAATCACATAAGGTAATTATTTTTCGCTCCATGTTCTTGTCAGGAACAAGATTACCGCTCTGGCGGAAGGATTTCTTGGGCACCAATTTCGTCTACAAGGTGGCCCCGGCGGATATCAATGAGATGTGCTCGTTTTTGATCATTAGTAAGTTCCTTTCCAATACCTTGCTTTAGCGCCATAAGGATTGAGCGATCGCTCATATCTAGCCAAAAAGATCGGCGGACCAAACAGTCGTTTTCATCACGAGCAAAAGGGTTTTCTGGATCGCTTCCAAGGTCTGGGTTGTAAAATTTCGCCAAGTTTAACTCCATTTCTATAATTTCAACGCTTTGTAGACTGTTGCTTATAGAACAGCAAAGTCAACCAAAACAACAGAATAAGAATTCGCGCCCGCGCTACATATTAGCCTTCCCTTTCTCCTTCCAATGATAGATCAGCCTACCCTAAACCTACTTTTGTAGGCATCCCTATGACCGCTAGTTTTCTCTGCTTGGCATTAAGTACCAAGGGGCGGGCCATCAATAATTTCACGTACCAATATATTGATCCTCTAGCTTTACGAACCTTTCCTGCTAAAGCTCGCGATTAACGCCCATCTCACGCTCAGAGACGATGCTACAGTTTTCTCCTGGAAGCCCTGATGTCATTTCATAAGTAGTAAAACGGGGAATTTGGCTTCACCCCTTATCAAAGAACTACCCTCAAACACGTAAGCTCACGAGATCGGTCACCATTCCCAGATCACAAATTAGCCATGTTTATATAAAATACCAGCCCAGTAGGGGCTGAAAGCTTGCAAGCTACTAATAAAGAAATTCAGGACGGGTTCCGCATTATTCTGAAAAACGTCCCGGCCCACACAGGGACCAGGTGTAATTTGGTTGACCGATTCCATCCGATGAAGTTCAACAAGCCTGAAAACGTCATCAGATTCAGGGTAGAAAACACTTCGGTTATCGCAAATTTCCATCTCTAGTTTTAAAAAAAGTTATTTGAAAATATAAATATTGGAACAAAATTTTGATGTTAATTGAGGTTACGAAAACAAAACCCATTACATATAAGAGCAACAAAAATTCTATAGAACGAATAGATTAATAGAATTTTTAAATGACCTTTCATCAATGTGAGGTATCGTTCTTACCTAAATATTAGAGTTAAATAACGAAATTGGAGTATCGCTTCCTGTGATAGGCGAACGCAAATGGGGCGGGTGGAGTTAGATGCTAAAATGCATCTGAAGGTCTTAATCCGATCCTATCTTCACTCTGTCCAAAGTGAATGCACGTTAGAGCGAGGAACTAATGGATAACAATGGCTTGTATTTGAACCGGCCCAAAGCACGCACCATACCCGCATTATTGGCCGAAATGGCAGCGAGGTATCCGCGTCAGGAATTTGTTGTGGATGGCATGCGTCGGATGAGTTACGCGGAATTTCAAGCCGAAGTGGAAGTCTTCTCCAATGGTTTAATAGCACTGGGTGTGGGCAGAGGAGATAAAGTCGCAATCTTGATGGGAAACCAATTGGAGTGGTTAATCGCGGACTTTGCCATCATCAACGCGGGGGGTGTAATGGTAGCTATAAATACATACGCAACTGCCCGTGAACTGAAATACATGCTCGAGCATTCTGATTCGAGAGCATTGATCATGGTCGACGATTTCGCGGGTAACAACTACCGCGAAATATTAGCAAACCTTAAGGACGGAGGTAACCTTTCTGGATTACACAACATTATCCGAGTGAACCCAGGCAGTAAAAATCTCCCTGGGTCGGTCGACTGGGCCCAAATTCGCGATCTAGGGCTTAAAGCCGACCATACGCAATTAGGAGCTCATATCGCGCCGGACGATGTAGCGTACATCTTGTACACATCTGGCTCCACTTCAGTGCCAAAAGCCGTGCAATTGCAACATTACGGATTAATTGAAAACATGTGGCATATCGGCGAGCGTCTGCATTTACGCCCTGGCGATCGATTGTGGCTCTCAGTATCGCTGTTTTGGGGACTAGGGTGCGAAAATGCGTTGTTCGCCATGATGACGCACGCTGCTGCCATCATATTACAAGGCCAGTTTGAACCAGCGACGGCTTTATCTTTGATTGAGCGAGAACAATGTTCCGTTATTTATGCCACACCAAATATGGTGCTCTCGATCACTTCAGATCCGTCTTTTACCGCTGTTCGACTAAAATCTTTGCGCACTGGCGCAACCATTGGTACACCGGCACAAATTAAATTGCTGTACGATCTTGGAGTAGCGGAAATTTGCAATATTTATGGGCAGACTGAAACCTACGGTAATTGCACTGTCACCGATGCGCAGGACCCATTGTCGCTGCGCAGTGTCTCTGTCGGTAAGCCATTACCGGGAGTCGAGATCAAAGTTGTCGATCCTGAAACTGGCATGTTGTGCGCCCCCACTGAAACCGGCGAAATTCGTGTGCGGGGTTACGTAACTTGTGGCTATCTAAACGACGGTGGCAAGAACCAGGCTACTTTTGACAGTGAAAACTTTTTTATGACGGGCGATCTGGGTTACCTCGATAGCGACGGCAATCTGTACTTTAGCGGCCGCCTCAAAGAGATGATTAAAACTGGCGGTATTAACGTAGCGCCGGTCGAGGTCGAAAATTTACTGATGTCTCATCCAGGCGTAGAACAAGCATTTGTGATACCGCTAAATGACATTCAACGGGACGAGATTGTTGCGGCACTGGTGGTGCCCGTCGCCCAAAGTGCCGTTTCCGAACAAGAATTACGGCTGTTATGCCATGACGCACTGGCATCATATAAAAGACCACACAGATATTTGTTTATTGATTCGGAACAATTACCGCTAACAACTACTGGAAAGGTGAAAAAGTTAGCGCTCCCGGGGTTATTCGAAGCGAATTAATAGCTGAAATCTGGGTACGCTTACCCCTCGAACAAAGCGTCATACCGGACAGAATCTTGGCAGTGTCAACTGTTCGTCAATGTCATCAAACACCACTCGCACTGGCATACCCACTCGAATGTCAGCGTTGGCCACACCCACCAGGTTGGCCGTAAGCCGCGGCCCCTCCTCCAATTGGATTTGCGCCACGTTATAGGGCAAATCGTCGGTAAATGCCTCGAACCATTTCTGATGAACTTCCACAAACGTGGATACCCGACCGCGTCCGCTAACTTGCCGCCAGCGCAACTCCATGTTGAGACAGTGCGGGCAGACTGGTGATGGCGGCATGAACAGTGAATCGCAGGATGGGCAGTAAGGCAAGTGCAATTCATGCGTCCGGCAAGCATCCCAAAACCGCTTATTGTCTGGTGTGATGCGCGGGCGTGGTTTTTTATTTTTATCCATAACTAATATCGTGAGCTGTCGAAAATATTATCGAGTCACCCCAAGCCGTGGCCCATTGTAAATGATTGGCATTTGGAATCTGTCGCTGCCCTGCTTGGCCGCGTAACTGACGAGTAATTTCTGCGATCGAATTCCACCCACTAACGTGAGCTTCAGACAACAATCCACCGGATGTATTAATTGGTAATTCGCCGCCAAGCCCGATCCGGCCCCCGGCAACCCAAAGGTGAGCTTCGCCCGGGCCGCAAAAGCCCAGTCGTTCGAGCACAAACAACACCAAAGGAGTGAACGCATCATAGGTATACAGGCCATCGATCGCCTGGCGCTCAATACCTGCCATCCTATAGGCGTCCATATCCGCGTCGCGGGGTGCAACATGACCGGGCTGTTGTTGATTTATACCAAGTCCGGGTGGTGCGAAGATAAATTCGTTCCGACTGCTTCTAAGGCCCTGCATGCCGGCGATGTAAACTGGAGGCTGGCGCAAATCCCGGGCACGTTCAATTGACGTTATCAAAATTACCACTGCACCGTCGCTCACAATGCAGCAATCTAACAAGCCCAAGGGCGAAATAATCTTGCGAGCACGCTTATGGTCATCCAAGGTCATCGGACTTTGCATGATCGCGTCTGGATTCATGCGTGCGTGTTGGCGCATTGTTACTGCCACTTCGCCAAGCGCACTAGTGCCTGCGTCGTATAACGACATATAACGTTGGTAGGCCATCGCCGCGCCAGTGGCTGGTGCAGTAAAGCCGTAAGGCGGATATTCACCATGCGTCCCACCCTCT
>PBMU01000034.1 GCA_002722775.1 Rhodospirillaceae bacterium | reverse complement strand
GAAGCGCGAGGTTTCGAGTTGGTTGCCAACGCGGGGTTGGCGGTGCATCGAAAGAACTATAGGCTAGGACCGCATCGCGATGACTCCTCGCGGTTCGCGACGTTAATCTTGTATTTCCCACAGGGCGAGGCGCATCCGGAGCTTGGCACCCGAATTTACAGTCCGCTCGGGGACATGCGCTCGGGAGATCACGGGAAACACTATGCTTTCGATCGGTTCAAGGAGGTCGAAATTGCGCCCTATGCGCCGAATTGTGGCCTCGCCTTTCTCAATTTCGGAGACGCCTATCACGGGGTCGCCAAGATCGCGTTTCCGACCCTGCGCCGTGCCGTGTTCTTTAACCTCGTCCTAAGGCCAAGTGGATCGACGTCGCTGAATTGATAGCGCTCCCATAAGGCCAAGATGGATCTAAAATAGTGGCGTTGAACGTGCCCGCTGCTGGACCTTTGATCTGATACGCGCAACGATAGAAACCGAAGTGGAGTTCATCCCATGCGTTTTGTCTTCTCCGGTATCATCATTATATTTGCGAGAAATTGAACCCTGGACGACGCCTTTTTACCGGCCCGCTCGCAGCGCTTGGGTATTTTACTCGCGGTCCTGGCAACCTTGTTGTTCGCGTGTCTTAACTCTCTTACCAAACATGCGTCCGCTGTTTATCCGATGGTCATGATCCTATGGTTTCGCTATCTGTTGTTTGGCGGGTTTGGGCTCGCCATCGCGGTTAGAGCCCATCATTGGCGGGCTTTTAGCACGCTGATACCGCTGCTGCAGATCACCCGAGCGGTGCTTCTGGTTACCGAGGTCGGAATGTATGTGTTCGCGTTCCGCCACCTTCCTCTGGCAGAGATAGCGGCAATTTCCGGCATCGCGCCAATGGTTGCGACTGCGATGTCAGCGGTGCTTCTGCGCGAGGCGGTAGGGATCCGGCGCTGGGCGGCGGTGGCCGTCGGCTTTGTCGGTGTGCTGATTATCGTGCGACCCGGCTTTGGCTCTTTCAATGTCTGGATGCTACTGCCTCTTGTAGGTACCGTTTTATGGGCGTTGTATCAGGTGCTGACTAGACTTGCCTCTCAATCTGATGGTCCAGAACGCACAACCATGTTCACTGGGACCGTAGGCTTTGGACTACTCTGTCTGATATCGCCTTTATTCTGGGAGCCCGTGGACTTTATATGGACTGTCAAGCTTTTGGCGTTGGCTGCCTTTGGTGTGGCGGGGCACAGTCTATTGATTAAGGCTTTAAGCCTTGCGCCGGCGAGTTTGCTACAACCTTTCTCCTATACCGGCATGGTTTGGGCCGTGTTATTCGGCTGGGCGTTCTTTAACGACTTTCCTGATGCTGCAACCATCCTGGGGGCCATTATCATTGTGACCTCGGGGCTGTACACCTTGCATCGGCAACGGGTCAGGAAAGTTGGCGATTGATCAGTGCCGACAACTTCAATACACCAGTTGCTTTTGTTAGGTTTGAAAAGGAGAGGCTCGGCTGTTGCTAGATCAGTCTCCTATGTCAAGTGCTGATACCGTCGCGGAGCGAAGGGGCTGGTTAGCTGTTTGCCTGGCCCAAGGAATCTGAGACCGGTTTAGGAGGGAAATATGAGACTTGCAGGAAAAGTGGCGTTAGTCAGCGGTGCAGCGCGAGGGATGGGTGCCGAAGAGGCTAAGATGTTTGCTTTGGAGGGTGCCCGCGTGGTTCTTGGCGATGTTTTGGATGATACAGGCGAACAGATAGCAGCGGAGATTCGGAATAGGGGCGGAAATGCCACCTATGTGCATTTGGATGTACGTAGGGATTCAGAATGGGGCGAAGCCGTTAAAGTGGCGGAAAAAGAGTTCGGTAAATTAAATATCCTAGTCAATAACGCTGGTATTGCCGGCTATAGCCGCGGCGACGCTGATTCCTTGGAGGATTTTGACCGTTTCCACGAGATTAATTCGCGGGGAACCTATCTCGGTATACGAGCCGCAATCCCGGCCATGCGCCGCGCAGGCGGCGGGTCGATCGTAAACATTTCGTCGATTTCGGGGCTGATCGGCCAACAACACATTCACGCCGGCTACAATGCCTCGAAAGGCGCGGTCCGCATCATGACTAAGTCAATCGCGCTGCAGTACGCTGCCGATTCGATCCGCGTCAATTCGGTTCATCCCGGCCCTATCCAGACAGATATGACTAAAGAAGTCTGGTCCGATCCGGAGCGCCGTCGCCGAACAGAGCAGGTTACGCCTCTGGGCCGCTACGGTCAGCCGTCAGATGTTGCCTCCGCTGTGTTGTTCCTTGCGTCGGACGAGGCGGCGTTTATCACCGGCGCGGAATTGGTCGTAGATGGCGGTTTTACCGCTCAATAGATCGAAAGACTACTGGAGCAAGGCCGCCTAATGGGGTTTGATAAATTTTCAGATCGGATCTGATATGCCGTTGTTTGGCTCTGTATATGGATAGCCTAACCTTTTCATAGTCGGCCTTGTCCAGCGCAATGAGCCAAAGCTAGACCACTCACTAACAAAAAAAGAATCATACACGATTGGGCGACCCACTTTGGTCCATGGGCCAAATCAAAAAGTGAATTGGTTTCGTGGACTAAGTTTCTCGTAAGAAAACGCAACCCCAAGCCGATGGCATAAATTATGACGATGCTGATCGTCCACCAAAGTTCTGGGGTGTTGAATATCGCATCCCAAGCCGGAATTTTAAAATAACCACCTTCCGCCCAACTCATTTCCTGTGTCTCCATTTTTGACGCCTGTTAGAAGCAGAAAGGCGGTGGAAGATAGCCCGATAAATGCGTACATGCGTACGACAGATAGAATAAATGGTCGAGCCCCTTGTAATCCAGGATGAAGCCGGACACAGGGGGCCGCTCGGCGGCCTCGCCCTGGCTCCAATCCTCTCTAACGCGATCATGGCGTCCCACGTGACAGCTCGTTGTCGCTTGTAGAAATAACGGGTGAGTTGGCAGGCAGGGGCTGCGTCAAACTTGTCGCTGGTGGGCTTGGCGTCCAGGACGGGGCGCGGGGAGTGTTGAACTCTATCCGAAGCAATGTTGATCAACTCTTGCCGATGCTTATGTAGATGTGCTGACGAGGCACGCTATCGACGCTGCCTCTTATTTTAAACCACACAATGGAGTGGAAAGTGACAGACGATATGGATGATTGAACAAGCTAAAAAGCTGCGAAACCAGCGGTTTGGGTGCCTCTAGCAGACGATCGTAGGCGGAAAGAGACGAATGAATTGGCGGTGGGGGTGGGATTCGAACCCACGGTACGCTCACGCGCACAACGGTTTTCGAGACCGCCCCGTTCGACCACTCCGGCACCCCACCGCAAACCGCAACGGTCGCGGGTTTTACCGTTTCCGTCAGGGGGAGCCAACCTCTTTCTTATGTTGACCGCGGGCCCTGTTGGGTAGATCGTTGCGGGGATTGTCACCAAAGTGCTTTCAGACCCGGATTTCCAGGCTTTTCCGGTTGACAGGACCGCCGCCGGCGCTATAGTCCGCCGCTCCGACGGGGGCCGTTTCGGGCCGTCGCCCACTTGCGTTATTGTCCCCCGAAATTATGGTTTTTTCTCAGGAAACTTTTATGTATGCAGTCCTGAAAACCGGCGGTAAGCAGTATAAGGTTGCCAAAGACGATATCATCACCGTCGAGAAACTCGCGGTCGAGTCGGGAAGTGCTGTCGATTTGAACGAGGTCTTAATGATCGGCGACGGAGAGGCGACAACCGTTGGAACACCGCTTCTCGAAGGCGCTAAGGTAATCGCTGAAGTTCTGGAGCAGAAACGCGGCAAGAAGATCATCGTCTTCAAGAAGAAGCGCCGCAAGAACTATCGTCGCACTCAGGGCCATCGCCAGAACCTTACAGTGTTGCGTATCACTGAAATCCTAGCCGATGGAAAGAAGGCGGCGAAAAAGGCCTCCAAACCCAGGACCCGAAAGAAGGCTGAGACGACGGCCGACGGTTCGGCGCAGGTCACTGATGAGGCGACGGAATCCAAGGAGTAATTCGCCATGGCTCACAAAAAAGCAGGGGGCAGTTCCCGTAATGGGCGAGATTCCGCTGGTCGCAGGCTGGGTGTGAAAAAATATGGTGGTGAGGCCGTAATCCCAGGAAACATCATTGTACGCCAGCGTGGGACTAAGTTTCATCCGGGCGAAAATGTTGGTATTGGTAAGGACCACACGCTGTTCGCCAAGGCGATCGGCAGGGTGGCCTTCAAACACAAATCAGGTGGGCGTACCTTCATCAGCGTTGAGCCCGAGGTGGCTCCGGCGGAGTAACGCCACCCCAATCGCGCGGAGCGGCTTGTGAAAGGGAATGGCTCCGCCGTTCCCTTTTTTCGTGAACCGCAGCTCGGACGCGAAAGGTGTTAGGGGTCACGAAAATGAAATTCCTCGATCAGGCTAAAATTCATATTAAGAGCGGTGACGGTGGTTCTGGCTGCATGAGCTTCCGCCGTGATGCTTTCATCGAGTTCGGGGGACCCGACGGAGGTGACGGAGGACGTGGCGGCGACGTGGTTGCAGTTTGCGTTGACGGTTTGAACACGTTGATCGACTATCGCTATCAGCAGCATTTCAAGGCCAAGACCGGGCGATCGGGGGGCGGTCAGCAGAAAACTGGCCGTTCAGGCGAAACCGTGCACATCCACCTGCCAGTCGGAACCCAAATTCTGGAGGACGATCAAGAGACTTTGATTGCTGACCTTGTCGAGGTTGGACAGGAAGTGGTGTTGGCGCGCGGGGGCGATGGCGGCTTCGGCAACGCACGCTACAAAAGCTCAACCAACCGGACGCCGCGTAAAGTTATGCCGGGCTGGCCTGGAGTGGAGAAGTCACTTTGGCTTAGGCTGAAATTGATCGCAGACGCCGGTCTGGTTGGTCTGCCAAATGCTGGAAAGTCGACATTGCTCTCCACCTTGTCTAAGGCGCGGCCTAAGATCGCGGCCTATCCGTTCACCACATTGCATCCAGGTCTTGGGGTGGTTGGGTTCTCTGACCGCGAGTTCGTCTTAGCGGACATCCCGGGCCTGATCGAGGGTGCCCACGATGGTGCTGGTCTAGGCCACAGGTTCCTGGGCCATGTCGAACGCTGTGGTGTGCTTCTGCATCTAGTCGACGGCACGGCGGACGATCCGATCCGCTCCTACCACACGGTGCGGGGCGAACTTGAGGCTTATGGTGCCGATTTAGGGAAGAAGTTAGAGATAATCGCCATTACCAAGGCGGATGCGATGGATGCCGATACGGTTAAAATCGTCACCGATTTGCTGGCAGACGTGACCAACGCCCCCGTTTATGCGATCTCGGCCCTGACACGTCACGGGCTTGACGCTTTACTGACGGCCCTTATTGCGCAGATGGAAAACGCCCAACCGAATGCCAACGTTACGTCGCGCCCGAAAGAAGGTGGGAGGATCGCATGGTCGCCGCACTGAATAGTAACGGGGACATGGGTTCCTTGAAAAGTGCAAGGCGTATCGTGGTCAAGATTGGCTCAGCCCTGTTGGTCGACGAGGACACAGGATGTGTCCGCCGGGACTGGCTTGATGCACTTGCCGACGACGTCGCAGGATTACGCAGGCGTGGTAAAGAGGTGCTGATCGTCTCGTCTGGCGCCATCGCAGTTGGTAGGCACCATCTCGGGCTTGACGGCCCTATTCTCAAGCTTGAAGAAAAACAGGCCGCGGCGGCAACTGGTCAAATTCGTCTCGCCCACGCCTATGAAGAGGCGCTGGCGCGACATCATATCACGGTAGCGCAAATCCTCCTTTCACCCGAAGATACTGAAGGTCGCCGCCGCCATTTAAACGCGCGCGCGACCATGGTCACCCTTCTAGAGCTTGGTGCTGTCCCGGTCATCAATGAGAACGACACTGTGGCGACCGCTGAGATTCGTTTTGGCGACAACGATAGGCTCGGCGCGCGCGTCGCTCAGATGGTGAGTGCGGATACACTGGTACTGCTATCGGACATCGACGGTCTTTACGATAGCGATCCGCGTCGTCATCTCGACGCGCGACACATCCCGTTGGTTAAGCGGATCACCCCCGAGATCGAGGCGATGGCCGGTACGGCTGGCACAGGTTACGCTTCGGGCGGTATGGTTACCAAGATCGCCGCGGCCCGGATCGCGAGTGCCGCGGGCTGCCGTATGGTGATTGTCGCAGGCAACGTGTCCAACCCCCTCAATGCGCTGGAAGTGGGAGCAAGGTGCACTTGGTTCCGAGCTTCTGGTTCGCCTAGAGGCGCCCGCAAGAACTGGATTGCAAGCGGGATCAATCCCGCTGGGACTTTACAACTCGATGCCGGCGCGGAACGTGCGCTGGGCGAGGGCCGTAGCCTCCTTCCTGCTGGAGTGACATTGGTTACGGGAAGTTTCGAGCGCGGTGATCTAGTCACGGTCCATGGTGTCGATGGTCGCGAGGTGGCCCGGGGGCTGATAGCCTACAATGCTACCGATGCCGGTCTGATCCGAGGACACAAATCCCGTGAAATAGAGCAAATCCTGGGATACCGTGGCCGCGATGAACTTATCCACCGCGACGATTTGGTCCTCATGGAATAGGGGTTAGACGGTGTCGATCACTCAAAATACCACCCGAAGTCGCAAGCAGGCTGACTGGGATAAGGACGATATTGAGACACTAATGCGCGGCTTAGGAGAAACAGCTCGTGAAGCTGCGCGCGCTCTGGCCCACGCGTCGACGGAACAAAAGGACGACGCACTCCGGGCCGCTGCCGCCGCTCTGAGGTCGAACAAGGTCCAGATCTTGGAGGCCAATGCGCGCGATATCCAACATGGCCGTGAACGGGGTCTGCGCGATTCTCTGATTGACCGCTTGGCACTCGATGGTAGTCGGGTGGAAGGTATCGCCTCCGGTCTGGAGGCAATCGCGAGTCTACCCGATCCCGTGGGCTCGGTGATCGAAACCTGGACGCGCCCTAATGGGCTTGAAATCAGCCGAGTACGCATGCCCTTAGGCGTCATCGGCATCATTTATGAGTCCAGGCCTAATGTGACGGCGGACGCAGGTGGGATCTGCCTTAAGTCCGGTAATGCGGCGATCTTACGCGGGGGATCGGAGTCCCTTTATTCTTCGGCGGCCATCGTCGACTGCATACATCAAGGATTGAGAATGGCCCGCCTGCCGGAGGCGGTGGTCCAGATAGTTCCCACGCGCGACCGGGCGGCAGTCGGCTATCTACTGACCATGCCAGATCTGGTCGATATCATAGTGCCGCGCGGTGGTAAGTCGCTGATCGAGCGGGTACAAAAGGAAAGTCGGATCCCTTTGATTGCTCACTTGGAAGGCCTATGCCATGTTTATCTGGATGCCGGCGCGGATACTGAAATGGCGCGCGCGATAACGCTGAATGCTAAAATGCGCCGCACTAGCGTTTGCGGTGCCGCTGAAACCTTGCTAATCGATCGGGCCGCAGCCGCCCGCCTGCTGCCACCGGTGGTGAGGGATCTATTGGAAGCAGGTTGCGAGGTTCGCGGTGACAAGGGTACACGTGCACTGGTTCAAGACATCATCGCGGCGACAGATGCTGACTGGGACACGGAGTACCTCGACGCAATTCTTTCGATACGGCTAGTGGATGGTGTAGCGGGTGCGCTTGAGCATATCGCAGCCCACGGTTCAGAGCACACCGATACCATCGTTACCAATGATTTCAAGACAGCGGAAACCTTTCTAAAGCAAGTCGATAGCGCCATTGTCTTGCACAATGCTTCGACCCAGTTCGCCGATGGAGGGGAATTTGGCATGGGAGCGGAGATCGGCATCTCGACCGGACGGTTGCACGCTCGTGGACCGGTCGGGACCGAACAACTGACCAGCTTCAAGTACGTTGTGCGAGGTGCCGGCCAGGTCCGGCTTTGAGGATTAGCTGGCGGCGTGAGAAACAACCGAACCTCGCGAAAACTCCCCTCGACAGTTGGTTTCGGCGATTGTCGTAACTTACGAATTGGTCTGATGGGTGGTTCCTTTAACCCAGCGCATACGGGCCACCTAATGGTTGCACGGTTGGCGCTGAAGCGGCTTAGCCTGCATTGGATCTGGTGGCTGGTGACGCCCCAGAATCCGTTGAAGCCTTCGAGGGGCATGGCTTCGTTCGCGGAAAGGCTGGCTGGAGCGCGCGAGCGTGCGACGGATCCGCGGATCGTTGTTACGTCTTTGGAGGGTGATTTAGGTTTGCGTGTCACTGCCGACACTGTGCGAATTCTGCGCCGCCGGTTCCCCCGGGCCCGTTTCGTCTGGATAATGGGTGCGGATAATCTGCGCCAGATGCCTGCGTGGCGGAATTGGCCATTTATTCTTCGTTCCCTTGGCGTTGCCGTTTTTGACCGACCCACTTATGCTTTGGGGGCGTTGTCAGGCCGAACAGCGCAACGATTTGGTAAATTCCGGCTGCCGGAGCGAAAAAGTCGGCTTTTGGCACGGCAGCGGCCACCGGCTTGGGTGTTTGTCCACACCTCACTAAACCGAGTGTCGGCGACACGTATCCGGACCGGCGTCGGAACCGATGAAAGTTGGCCGGCCAAGGGTTAAATGGGGCTAGTTGTCGCCAGGTTGACTGACAAGCAAGGAGAAAGCCATAACAAGAAACACTTTTCCCCCTGGCAGCGGTGTTCTTTTAGGGCTTGTGACCGCATCACTAGACGCCGACAAGGCGGAAGATGTTTTGACCATCGATCTGGCCGGCAAGTCCTCAATCGGTGATTACATGATAATAGCGAGTGGTCGGTCCACTCGCCAAGTTTCAGCGATGGCGGAGCATTTGGTTGCTAAACTAAAGAAACAGGGACTGAAACCGATTAACGTCGAAGGTCACCGCCAGGGTGACTGGGTGCTTATCGACGCTGGCGATATAATTGTTCACTTGTTCCGACCTGAGGTGCGGGAGTTTTACGGCCTGGAGAAGATGTGGGCCGTCGACGTGGCTACACCAACTACTCCGGTCGGGACTGAACCTCAGCGAAATGCCGCAGTTTGACTTGCTGGAAATATCTATTCCAAATCCAGGCAAGCCGATGCGCGTGACCATCGTGGCCATCGGCCGTTACCGTTCCGGTTTGCTCCATGATCTCTATGATCACTATGCAAGCCGTCTGCGGTGGCGAGTTGATTTAAAGGAAATAGAAGTGAAAAGCGTTGGGGACCAGGCGACTAACGTTCGGAAGGAAGGAGCACGCCTTTTAGCTGCGATCCCGCACGGCGCTCGTGTGGTAGTGTTGGATGAATCAGGAAAAACGCTAACTAGTCGGGCTCTTGCCCGCTGGATAGGTCGTGCACAGAATGATTCTGTGGATGATCTTGCGCTGATGATTGGTGGTGCTGATGGTCTCGATGGCACGGTACTAGACCGGGCTGATCTTATTCTGTCTCTTGGCCGGGTCACTTGGCCGCACTTTCTTGTGCGGAGCCTGGTCGCCGAGCAACTCTACCGGGCTCAGCAGATCCTCCAGGGGCACCCCTATCATCGCGATTGACTGTCGAATTTGTCGACGATCGGTTATAACGACGGCATGGACACTGTCGTGCTTTGCATCATGGATGGTTGGGGCGACCGCGAGGCAGACGATCATAATGCGGTGGCCCTGGCGGATACACCTGTTTTTGATCGATTGCGCCGTCGGTTTCCCGCCAGTCATATGAGCACCTCGGGCTGCGATGTCGGCCTTCCCGACGGTCAGATGGGAAACTCTGAGGTTGGCCACATCAACCTCGGTGCAGGACGCGTCGTGATTCAGGGCCTGCCAAGGATTGATCAAGCGATTGCTGACGGTTCATTGGCAGCGGATTATAGGCTCGCTTCCTTTATCGAGGATATGTGCGATGTGGGGGGATGTTGCCACCTAGCCGGACTATTGTCTCCTGGCGGTGTTCACAGCCACGAGAATCATGTCCTGGCACTTGCTAGAACAATAGCCGAGGCTGGTGTCCCAGTATTGGTTCATGCCGTTCTCGACGGTCGTGATACACCCCCGAAAAGCGCGCTCGAAAGTTTGGCCAAGTTTGAGAACATGAATGTACCAGGCATTTCCATCGCTACAGTGATTGGTCGGTACTTTGCGATGGACCGGGACAAGCGCTGGGAGCGGGTTGAGATAGCTTATCGCGCCTGGGTGCTGGCTGAGGGCTGTCAGTACGGTTTTGCAAGTGATGCGGTTCGCGCAGCTTATGAGAGAGGGGTGACCGACGAATTTATCGAGCCCGCCATTATCGATGGCTATCGTGGAGTGAAGGATGGAGACGGTTTGCTGTTCGCGAATTTTCGCGCAGATAGGGCGCGAGAAATCTTGGGGGCGTTGCTGGAGCCGGAGTTCGATGCGTTCATCCGTCCAGTGGTGCCAGCATTCTCCACCCGGCTCGGTATGGTGAGTTATTCCTCGTCACTGGACCGGCATCTGGAAACCCTTTTTCCGTCGGACGATCTTAAGAAGACCATCGGAGAGGTTGTGGCGGAAGCCGGACACCGTCAGCTACGTATTGCTGAAACCGAGAAGTATCCGCATGTGACATTCTTCCTTAATGGAGGACGGGAGGTGGAGTATCAGGGCGAAGAACGCATTCTTGTACCCTCACCTAGGGTCAAGACCTATGACCTGAAACCTGAAATGTCTGCCTATGAGGTGGCCGACCGTCTGGTGGATGCGATCCTGTCCCAGAGGTTCGGGTTGATTGTCGCTAATTTCGCCAATCCTGATATGGTCGGTCATACTGGCGACTTAGCCGCCGCGATCAAGGCCGTAGAGACCGTCGATCATTGTATTGGCCGGGTGAGCGATGCTCTTGAAGAGGTTGGCGGTGCGATGCTCCTGACATCGGATCATGGCAATTGTGAAACAATGGTCGATCCACAAACAGGTGGGCCTCATACCGCGCATACCACCAATATGGTTCCGTCGATCTTGGTGAATGCCCCGGATAGTGTGTTAGGACTGAAGCAGGGGATCTTGGCGGACGTGGCGCCGACTTTGCTCACACTGATGGGATTGCCGGTCCCCGACGCCATGGAGGGAAGGTCGCTACTAATACATCAACTAGATTCTACGAGTGGGGAATTTCGTGCCCCTGTCTAGAACCCATAGCTGGGTGATCCAACGTGCCACGGGGTTATTAGTGACCCTGGCAGTCACGCTATTGACACCAGCACTTGTGACAGGTGCTCAGTCCGTTTCCTCACGCTCTGCTGTCCAAGAGGTTAAGCAGCGCTTGACGGCGATCCGCCGCGAATTGGTTGCAATTGGCAAGACGACCCAGGACCAGGAAGCCGTTGTCGTGCGGGCCGAGGCTAGGCTATTGGCGCTTGAGACCCATCACGCCAACCGACACTCAGCCTTGGCCGCCCTCCACCAAAACCTTTCGCATCTGACGATCACGCTACAAAGACTGGCCCGACGCCCACCTGCGGCAATCCTTACCCGCCCAGGTACCCCGATAGACATGGCGCACGCGATGATGTTGGTTCGCACGTTGGTCTCTCGTGTGAAGATCAAGTCGGACACCATATTAGACCAACTAGCCGAAATCGAAAACCTACGCCTTGCGATTGCGAGGCAACGGGAGCGCTTTCGGCGTGCCAATGTTGCTCTGGATGATCAGCGAGCTCGGCTCGAAGCCTTGATCTTGGAGAAAAATAAACTGTGGCAGCAGGGCTCAACCGCAAGACCCGAGACAACGAAGGAATTGGTGCGTTCAGTTGATACACTGGGTGATCTTTTGGTGGCTTTACGGAATTTGCGTCGAGCCCGGCAAACTGTGAGTGATAGGCTTGTTGTCCTCAATCGCAGTGGACCCGTAATTGCCGAAACAAAACCCATAGAGCCGATTGGTGAGCCGTCCTCGCAAGGAACAGTGTCCGCGTCCGTTGCCGGATCGCAGGGTAACCATGGTGAGGTGCCGACCTTCAGCTCGATAAAGATGCGGAAGGGAAATCTAACATTTCCAACGAGCGGGCGTTTGGTGACCCGCTTCGGTGAACCCGACGATTTGGGTGTGTCAGCAAAGGGAATAGCGCTCGCAACTCGGCCTGGCGCTGGTGTGGTCGCGACCTATGACGGCAATGTTATTTATGCCGGCCTATTTCGCGGATACGGGGGTATAATAATCATTGAACACGGAGAGGGATTTCATACTCTACTCGCCGGATTGGAACGTATCGACGTACGAACCGGTCATAATGTTCTGGCGGGGGAGCCCGTCGGTGCAATGGGCGATGCGGCTATCAAGAACACTGATCTGCGGCGCCTATACGTTGAGTTGAGGAAAAATGGAAAGCCATTGAACCCACTGGCTTGGTTAACCGCCCAAAGGAACGTTACACAGCAATGAAGTACGTTAAGATGACTGCCTGGCGTCTGGCATGGATTACACCAAGAGTGCTCAAGTACCTGTTTGTAATGGCTGCAATGTCGGTTAACTCAGGGATTGCGGTCGGTCAGGCTGGCAAGTCGTCAGACACCTATAGGCAATTGAACCTGTTCGGCGACGTGTTCGAGCGCGTACGCACCGAGTACGTGGAAGAGGTCGCAGACCAGAAACTGATCGAATCTGCTATCAACGGAATGCTTACATCACTTGATCCGCATTCTAATTTTCTGGACGCTAAGAGTTATCGGGACATGCGGGTTCAGACCAAGGGCGAGTTCGGTGGGCTGGGTATAGAGGTAACGATGGAGAACGGGTTGGTGAAGGTCGTCTCTCCAATCGATGACACACCGGCGGCGCGCGCCGGGCTGGAGCCGGGCGACTTGATCACGCATCTCGATGGTAACGCTATCCTGGGGCTAACGCTGGGGCAAGCGGTAGAACGGATGCGTGGCCCCGTCGATTCGAAGATTGTGCTAACGGTCAGACGGAACGGTGTCAAACCCTTCGACGTCATCATCCAGCGGGCGATCATCAAGATCCGCTCGGTTCGCCACGAGGCGATTGGCGACGTCGGATACATCAGGATCACCGCCTTCAATGAACAGACTAACAGTGGTCTCCAGAACGGGCTTGCGGCGTTGCGGAAGGACATTGGTGATGATCTCGCAGGGTTCATTATCGATCTGCGTAACAACCCCGGGGGCTTGCTGGACCAGGCGATTTCAGTCAGTGATACATTTCTTGAGAAGGGAGAGATCGTCTCGACCCGGGGCCGTGATCCGAGCACCGCTTCCCGTGTGCATGCTACGCCAGGGGACTTGGCAGGGCACATGCCTCTCGTGGTGTTGATCAATGGCGGTTCGGCTTCAGCATCTGAGATTGTAGCCGGAGCCTTGCAAGATCATCGTCGCGCCATCATCATAGGCACGCAGTCTTTCGGGAAGGGATCAGTTCAGACCATCGTACCCCTGTCAGGCGATGTGGCGATGCGACTGACCACCGCGCGGTACTACACTCCTTCAGGGCGATCGATCCAAAAAACCGGGATATCCCCGGACATTGCAGTTCCCATGGCCCGGGTCGAAAAGATAGGAGGACTTCACCGGCGCGAAACTGACCTCCGGAACGCGCTGGAGAATGGCGAAGAAAAGAACAACTCCTCTTCGGGAACTTCGAGTACCCGCCGGCCTTCGGCCAAAGAGATGGCGGAGGAGGACTATCAACTGGCGCGGGCGGTAGACCTCCTTAGAGGGCTCCACTTGCTCAAAACACGCATGGTGAATTGAAACTACCAATTCCAATTCCGTCGCTTTCTGGTATTCTCGGACGATTTCGCAGGAACTCGGACGACGAAACAGAAGAAGCGAAAGATAGCTACGAGACGATCCCGGAGGGTGGTCCGGCGGATCCGTCCGACAGCGACTCTGTCGAACAGTTCGCCGATGGGGCCATTGGCGACGATACGATCGACGGGGAGTTCGGAGAAGATTCAGTCGACTTACCTTCTGATCGCACACGAAAACTTGGTCGGACCCTCGGATTGACGGCGGCCGGATTGGGCGTCTTGGTTGCCCTTGGTGGTGTCGGAACGTTGGTCGGTTGGTTGGTCACTAGTTCGGAACATGCGGCGCGCGACCGGGAGAACTTGCGGCCAAGTCTCACCGTGATGATCTTGGAGGAAGGAACTCCGACTCCACGCAACTCAAGTCGGGTCCAGAAATTGGAGACCGAGACTGACCGGGGAACTGCGGCTAACAAATTGGGAAAGGAATCCGAGGTTCCCGACGATCCGATGTCAGGCGTTGTCGATCCGACACTAATCGAGGAGACAGAGACCGGTCCGCTTCCCAAGATCGCTCCGGACGGACGCCGTGCTTGGACTGAATACGCACGCGCATTCGACAAGTCCGACAGGCGCCCAAGGTTATCGATCATTGTGTCCAATCTTGGACTATCAGCAAAGACGACGGATGCGGTACTAAAGGCTTTGCCTCCCGAGGTCACGCTGTCTTTTTCCCCAACAGCCTTGGATCTGAAAAGATGGGTCGCGCAGGCGCGCAAGAAGGGACACGAGGTTTTGCTAGATTTGCCGATGGAACCTACGGAATACCCTAAGAGCGATCCTGGTCGCGACACTCTGCTCACTACTGCAAGCGAGGTTGAGAACCTGAACCGCCTCGAGCGGGTCATGAAACGCGCGGGCGGATATGTTGGCTTGCTGAGCGTGATGGGAACTAGATTTACAGTCAGCGCTGATTCTTTTAAACCGATACTTAAAGTTCTTCAGGAGCGTGGTTTGATTTTCGTTGATGGTCGGGCTACGTCACGAACTATGGGGCCGACGCTGGCCTCAGAAATCCAACTTCCCAAAGCCTTCAATGATCGTTTTATCGACGCCATACCCTCGGCTCGTGCGATCAACGCGCGCCTTTCTGAACTGGAGCAGATTGTGAAGGACAAGCGATTCGCGGTTGGTGTTGCGGACCCTTATCCGATAACGATCGACCGCCTCGCTGCATGGCTTTCAACACTGAATGCAAAGGGGATAGCTCTTGCGCCAATCACCTCAGTCGCTGATAGACAAAGCCTGCATTGACTGCGATGACGAGAGCGAACCCAACAAAAAGTAATCTCCCGTACCGGCCGTGTGTTGGAATTCTGTTATTCAATCATTTAGGTGAAGTGTTTGTCGGCAGGCGAAATGATGTATCAGGACGCGCGTGGCAGATGCCTCAGGGCGGTATTGACGTAAATGAAGACCCAAGAAATGCGGCGATTCGTGAGTTGTATGAAGAAACGGGCGTTCGCACGGTTGAGATTGTGGCCGAGTCTGGAGAGTGGCTCACCTACAATTATCCACCTGATATTGCTCGGCTTTCGTTCGCCAAGAAATTTAGAGGACAGTGTCAGAAATGGTTTGCGATGCGATTTTTAGGTTCGGAAGCAGAAATCGACCTAGGTTTTTCTCATGCCGAGTTTGATGCATGGAAGTGGGTGGATATAGAGTGTCTACCGGCCCTCATCGTGGACTTCAAAAGGCCAGTCTACACTGCAGTGGTGGCAGAGTTCAGGGATCTAGCGAGGCCTTTATAATAAGGACTAATGCCGAACGTTACAGGGAAATAGTGTCGGAGAAACTTATTCTAGCGACAACAGAATAGTCCTAAAATGCTCTTAACCCGCAATTATTAACGCAGAAATGTGGGATCGGGATCGAGGACTGAGCGGTAGGGCTCGGGGCCCATTTCGCAAACCTCCGACAGCGCCGTGCGCATTCGGCTTATGGTCTCGGACCATGGGTCGGTTGGAAATCGGAAGAATAACCGTAGTGACGGCAGCCAAGGCACAAAGGGTGAACCAAGTTGCTGCCAAATCCGCCCACAATCGGATGACCTGAATACCCAAGTTGGAGTGCCTACGGATGCAGCCATGAAGGCGGTCGAGATCAGCGGTGTGACCACCAGGTCGCATTCGGCGCAAAGAGCGGTTAGATCGTCGAGGTCATCCCGCAGGTCAATACCCGGCGGGGTCTCAAAAAGATAGCCATGCTTAGCCCCTTTCCGCTCCAGTACGTCGGTTTCTTCGAGTAGATGGTCGTACTGTAAGTTGATCACGGCAAACCTATCGTCGAAACAGTCCGCGATATCCTCAGGGGTAAGATATTGAAGATCACGGGCCCGGTTGTGAACACTGCTTCGCCAACAGATCCCTACCCGAACCCGGTTGGGGGCGAAGCTCTTGAGGTGGGCCCGCCAGTGAGCCCGGCGATCCGGATCAGCCCTAAGATAACCGGTAGTTCGCACGATCGGCCGGGTGGCGGTCGACCACACTTGGTTCATGTGCTCACGGATTTCGAACCAGAAATGCTTAGGAACATGACCTACTGGGGTTTTGAATGCGATTTCGGGAGATTGTGTCCTTTCGTTAATCGGTTGGCTGCGTGCGATATATTCGAACTCGGGAAAGGATCGTTTGAAGAGATTGACCAGACGGTAGTCGCATTCCACGAGTAAGTTGTCGACGCGCCGGGCCACCAGGGGCAAGAACCATGAAAACATGATCTCATCACCCATTCCTTGCTCCATATATAAAGCTAAGGTCTTGTTCTGGCCCTTAAGCTTCCGGCCACTCCATATCGGTTGCGGAAACGGGCGCCGGGCCGAGGGGAAGGTTGGATTGTCCCAACGCTTGTCATATTGACGAAATCCCTGCTCGATTTCACCAGCCATAAGTAGCGCATACGCTAGATTAGTTTGGGCTGTTGTGTCGGATGAATTTAGGCGCACGGCTTTGCGCATAGCCCAAATCGATTCGGTGAACCGGCAAGCCGAGCGTTCCAAGACACCTACATTAAGCCAAGCCGAAGCTTGCTGGTCGTTGATCATCAATGAACGATAGACGGCGCAGCGCGCCTCCACATGGCGATAAGGCATGCAATAAGAGACACAGAGTGTGTTCCAGGCCTTAGCGTAGTCCGGCTGTAGGATCAGGGCGCGCTTAACGAAGGGCTCCGCCTCTTCCGCTAGTGTCGTCTCGTTCATCATGTGTGCGAGGTTGAACAGGATTACCGGCTGATCTGGATACTTTTCCGCCGCGGCTTTCGATAACTCTATGGCACGTTCGGTGTTTCCGGCAGCCTTTAGGAAAATCCCGGCACCATTCCAGATGGCTGGATTATCCGGCGCTTGTTCGAGTGTGAAATTTACTAACTTTTCGAGATCCTCCAGTCGGTCGAGGCCCACAAGCGCCTCTCCTAGATGGTCGAAGCTGTGATAGTCGTTCGGGTTAAGCTCTAATGCCTTCCAGAGATAAGGGACCGCCGCACCGTTATCTCCGAGGGAGCGATAGACGATCCCGAGATGCCGGTTGGCTTCGAAACGGTGGCGTGAATCGTCAATAGCGGCGAGAAGAAATGTCTTGGACCGTTCAAGCTGTTTTAAGTCATAATAAATGCGTCCAAGGGCATAGTTCAGGTCTGTGTCGCCGGGCGACTGTGCGTGCATGGGGAGCAGTATTTCGAGTGCTTCTTGATGCCGTCCGACCTGTGCCAAGGCCTGCCCTAGTGCCCGATGGGCTTCGGTATAGGCTGGGCGCAAAGCCAAGGCTTCTCGCAGGTCGGTAATTGCCTTTGCACCTTGACGCAACTCAAGTCTGCAACGGCCGCGCATGAAATATTGATCGAAAGTCAGTTGGGAGAGACCGAGTAACGTGTCGTGGCATTCTGCGAACGCGTTCATGTTGAACTGGACCCGCGCGAGGTTACCTCGGACCTTGGCCCGTGTAGGATCAATTTCTAGGCTGTGACGATAAGCTTCGGCGGCACCTGCCAGACGACCCTCCATCTCCAGGGCCATTCCGAGATTTACCCAGGGTGAGGCACCATCGCCTTTGACTGCGAGCACCGTCGCGAAAGAGAACCATCGCACCGCGGAACGGGGTTCACCTTCTCGGATAGCTACGTTGCCGAGCAGATTGTATCCGTCGCCTAGAGCCGGATATTCAGATAGCAGTCGCCGCACGAGGGTGTCTACGGCGAGCAGATTGCTTTCTGCAAGAGCTCTTTTACAGTGCTCCAGGACGTCGTCTGTTGGGCGAAGCCGGTTGTTCATGGCGTTCTGTTTTTAACGTCGTTAGTCGGGGTGGTCACGTCTCGAATTGCCCGGCGTAATGCGATGACCGATCACAAGTCCTGCCGAAACCGAAACAAATAACCAACACGTTCCTTACAAAGCAAAGTGGCGCTCCGGGGAGCGCCACTTGCTTAGCCGGTATGTCCGG